>DAONEN010000001.1:0-20928 GCA_035403105.1 Candidatus Egerieousia sp.
ATGCCGCTATACAAACACATTGATACTCTGGCACCTGCGCCTGTTGAAAAACTGAATTTCAGGAGAAAGGGAAATATTGTTCGCATAAGCTGGAAAGCGCATCGTACAAATGATGAGATGCAGCGCGCCGTCTATTATTGTATTTATATTAATGATGATACTTATCCTGTTGCTATCACTCAAAACACACATTATGAATTAGTGCCGGAAAAAATAGGCAATCTGATAATTAGAGTTTCAGCGCTTGACAGAATGCAAAATAAAAGTTTGGAAAAAACATTGACAATTAGATAAACGGGCTACAAAGCTTAAAGCGTCACGCCTTGAATAACCAATAGCATTGACAAATTATGAAAAAGTTTTTATTAACAGTTGCATTTTGTTTCACGGCTATAATTTCTTTTGCTCAGAACGCAAAGGAAAATTGTACTGCCAAAGATAATGTTGCAAAGGAGGAACCTGTTGTTTTAGAAACGGCAACCGGAAGTATTTGCGGGAAACTGCTTGTCCCTAGTGTTAATGTTAAATGTCCTGTAGTTCTGATTATTGCAGGCTCGGGACCAACTGATATGGATGGCAACAGTGCGCTTTTTAAAGGTAAGAATAATTCTCTTAAGTATTTGGCAGAAGGGCTTGCCGCCAACGGCGTAGCTTCATTAAGATTTGACAAACGCGGAATAGCGGGCAGTGCCAAAGCGGCTAAAAGTGAAGCTGATTTGAGGTTTGAAGATTATGTTAATGATGCCAAAGGATGGGTAGAGTTCCTTAAAAAAGATAAGCGTTTTTCAAGCATTTCTGTTGCGGGACACAGTGAAGGATCGCTGATAGGGATGATAGTTTGTTCTAAAGAGTCCGGTGTAAAAAGTTTTATCTCTATAGCGGGTGCGGGATATCCTGCTAATGAGATCATTGAGACCCAGCTGGCTTCTCAGCCGGATGAAGTGCAGCAGAATGTGGCCCGTATAGATGATTCACTAAAAGCGGGCAAAACCGTAAAGGAAATACCCGCATATCTGATGTCTCTGTATCGTCCTTCCGTTCAGCCATATATGATATCTTGGTTTAAATATGACCCAAGAAATATTATCAAAACTCTTACTCTGCCGGTTTTGATACTGCAGGGAGACGCAGACATTCAAGTTTCTGTCGATGATGCAAAATCATTGCAATCGGCATGTCCGGCAGCCAAGATGTTAATCCTAAAAGGGATGAATCATATCTTTAAGGCATGTGATATAACAGATATTCAGAAGCAGCTTGCATCATTTGAAGATTTGTCATTGCCTGTAAATGCGGAGCTTGTATCTGAGATTTGCAACTTTGTTAAAAGATAATTTTCTGTTGTAAAATTAGTTTGCGTACAAACGCAGTTCTTGTTTATTATTAAACAATTATTGTGTGTTGGCTTATTGTATCTGTAACAAAAATTTCTTACTTCCCTTATTCAAAATCTTATAATAATTATTATTAATCACCCCTCCGTCTTCATATAATCTAAGCATCTGATGCTCGGATAATCTCTCAAATGTCCTTTTATCAATAAAGAATTGAACAGGGGCTCGTCCTTCAACTTCCGTAAACCCGAGTTTTCTGTAAACATTTCCGTTTGACCACTCTGTATCAGCATAAGTCATTATCTCTATCGGCCTATGTGACAGTCCTTTGCCTGGCTCAATCATACAGCCTCCGCCAAAACAATCTCCGTCGGGATTTTCCCCGTCCCATCCGCCGCTTTTGGATCTTGAGTCAAGATGATAAAGCCCGCTCATATTCTTGCTAAGAAGATTATTAGTAATAGCCTCATCTATAAAGGCATTCAGCAACTTGCCCATTCCCCCCTCCACGCGCACATTAGGCATGGATGCATATCTCAGCCATTCATAAGATTGAAACTGAACAATATCCGTGGATACTTTTTCTTCCTCTGAAAGATAGGAGAAAAGATTTTCTACGCTGCGCAGCATCGGTCTTGGTTCTGAAAAAGTTGCAACGGCAACAATATCACCGTTGTAACTTAATGCATATCTGTATGCGCTTTTAACATAGCCGTACGTGTGGTACCTGTTTAAAAAATTTTTGATTTCTTCTCCGCATTCTTTGCCGGAAATGACTTTGCATTTCCTTGCAAAAATGCTTGTGAATTTTCCTAATCTCGACAGTATTCTCTGTTCAAAAAAATCTCTTTTATATATCCATCTGTCCTCATAAAGATATAGAATGTCTTCAAACTCGCAGCTTGGAACAGCCTTGGATTTGCCTGTAATATAAACAGGTACAACTTCAAAATTATAATCCGGGAAAATAAAAGAACCTCCCTTTTCTACGTACGGGACACTATTTCCATCTAAAAATCTTCTAAAGCTTATTTTTAAAGGATGTTCCATAACGCTCTCACAAAAAAGTGCTCTCAACTCTACGTACGGGAGAAAAGTCCCGTTTTTGTAGTTGTAAAGATAATGAAAAGTAAGTGAATCTGTCGGGAAATAAAATTTGCATAAGAGAAGTAAAAATTATACTTTTGCAGCCCTAAACATTTGCGCTTTGCGTGAATGTGAGAGATCCGCTAGCTCAGTTGGTAGAGCACAACACTTTTAATGTTGGGGTCTCGGGTTCGAGCCCCGAGCGGGTCACTCGGAAGAGGCAGAAAGTTTTACATTTTCTGCCTCTTTTTTTTATTATCAGACGGTTATAGCAATTATAATATAGAGAGAAAGTTGAACATTAATGGTTTTGCATTATTTTAGTACAAAGTTAAACAGATTTTGTTTATATTTGCACTAAAAATATGCAGTATGACAATAAGGCAATGGATAAAAGAACGTGAGATTGTGGGTAAAACTACTTTTTCGATAGATGAGATAAGAAAGGTTTTTTCTAAGTCTTCCGATTCTGTTATATCTTCTGAATTGAGCAGATTATCTAGTCAAGGATTGATTCAGTTTGTGTATAAAGGTTTTTATACAGTAGTGCCTATTCAATATCAGGCCCGTGGCATAGTTCCTCCATTGTACTACATTGATCAGTTAATGAATTACTTAAAAAAGCCGTATTATATTAGTCTACTAAGTGCTGCGGAGTTAAATGGGGCTGCTCATCAAAGGCCTCAAAAATTTTCCGTTACCTCAACGATACCTTCGCTGAATACATCAAGAAACAAGATAATTGTTTGGTCATTCAGGAGGAAGATATACAATGACATGTTATTACAAAAGAATTCTGAGACTGGTTCTATAAGTTATTCTTCACCGGAACTAACAGCTGCTGATATAGTTCAGTATGAGGAACAAATAGGCGGATTGTCCCAAGCCGCTACTGTCTTAAGTGAATTATTGGATGTAACTGATTTTAACCGCCATTTTGATTCCTTATATAAAATGGAAACAATTGCTTCATTGCAACGGTTGGGTTATATCATCGAAGATGTATTAGAGAATAAGGAACAAGCTGATACGTTATTTCATTTACTTAGAGGAAAAACAAAACGTCTGAATTACACAGCGTTAACTTCCGGACGTGCTGTTAGTGAAGATTGCCATCGCAATGAACGCTGGAAGATAATCATCAATCAAGAAATAGAAACAGACGATATATGATAAATAGAGCGGCAATAATAGAGTGGAGTGCACAAGTTCCTTGGAAGGACAATGCGCAAGTAGAACAAGATTTGCTTATATCAAGAACACTAGTGGATATCTTTAGTGACAAGTTTTTGGCAAGTCAATTGGCTTTTCGTGGCGGAACAGCTTTGCATAAATTGTATTTATCACCGCAGCCTCGTTATAGTGAAGATATTGATTTGGTGCAAATAACCGCAGGCCCGATTAAGCCCATTATGTATCGTCTTGGAGAAGTTCTTAAATGGATACCCAATCGTGTAACTAAGCAGAAACGCTACAATAATACTATGCTGTTTCGTATGGAATCAGAAATTCCTCCTACAGTTCAGCTGCGGTTAAAACTTGAAATAAATTGCTTTGAACATTTTACTCAGATGGGATTGGTGAAGTTTCCTTTTAGAGTGAACAGTCAATGGTTTGAAGGAAAATGTGAACTCACGACCTATCATTTAGAAGAACTTCTCGGCACAAAACTCCGTGCATTGTATCAACGTAAAAAAGGACGCGATTTGTTCGATTTATATGTAGCATTGACACAGAAAAATCTCAATCTTAATGACATTATTTGCTGTTACAATCGCTACATGACATTTACGGTTGCACAACCTCCGACATACAAACAGTTTATTCAAAACATGGATGAGAAGATGCAGGATACCGATTTTCTGAACGACTCCTATATGTTATTGAGACCGGAACTTAGTTTCAATGCCGTAGAGGCCTATTCGCTAGTCAAGAACAGGTTAATAGAGAGATTAAAAAAATAAAAATGAAATGATTGAAATAGATGGGCCAATGGGTCAAGTATCATGTTCTTGCCTTCCGGTCTTATACAGAAATAGCAGTTTTAAAAAAGTTTATTTTATTAAAAATTCTATTAAGGAGCCTATTTTGGGCACTTACATAACATACTACAGCTAAATAATCAAGACTGATATTGCTATTTTATTTTTTAGAAACTGAATCCAAACAGCTTTCCTTTGTCGTCTTCATCATTTAAAACTAGACATTTCTGTTCTGCAGTAAAGCTTGCAAGAATATCTGCTGGAATGTCGTCTTCGATTGATGAGAATATATACTGGATATGGTATTGTTGACAATATCGAACCACTGTCTCAATGAAAAGTTTCTTCTTTCTATTGTCAAGTCCCTCAAATACTCCGTCATGATAAACAAAACGGAAGAATGACTTATCACTATAGGTCGCTAGTACAGCAAGATCAAATGCCACACAAAGCATCTTCTTGTAACTGCTGCCTTGTCCCTCAGCTGTTGCCTCAGAATTCTCATCTTGTGCAACTTCTGCATTAAACTCTACATTACCATTGCTATTCGTACGAACATAAAGCAAAGCACTCACACCAAAAATAGAAGAGAAGATATTATTGAAGCAAGATTTAATCTTCGATGATATATCTGAGGATTTTGCAATAGTCGCCTTGAGGATCTTACTAGTGTCCTTTATTTGCTGATTAATCTTCTCCATCTGCTCATTCAATAAAGAAATCTGATCGATATTCTTCAGCTGAATCTCCAAACTGGATATCTCTCCTTCAAGGGCTGCTAGTTTTTTCTCATACGTCTTGAATTTTCGGAAAGTGTCTTTATCCTGCAGCACCGAGAGCTCTGAGTTTCGCCTACTATTTAGTTCGGCCAATTGTTGAAGAACGAACTTCAGTTTATTCTCAAGTTCAGATATTTGTTCACGAAGATACTTATTACGCTCCTTAGTAACTTTTTTGTTAAAATCTAAAAGGGCTTCGTAATCATTGACCAAATTGTCGGGTAAAAGTACACCTACCTCATCGTATAATTCTTTCACTTTGCCAACATCAAAAGTCGGAATATTCTTTACAGAGTCCTTAGCTTTGTCAAGATTATAAGTAATGAAATATTCCTCGCGATTAAACTGAGCTATCTTGCGCTCTATCTCTTCTACTAGATTGCTATTAATCGACCTTTCCTCTGTATAGAAATTAAAGGCATCTATCTTTACCTTCATATCATCCCTTTCGGCTGAACGAAGGTCGAGAGCGCTCTTCACCTTATCATAATCATCGACAGATACTGACATTGTTCTGTCGACAGTCTTTACCGCCTGATCTAGTTTTTCAAGCTTATCGTCGAACTCATATTTTTCTATCAAAGGCTTACTATCATAGCCAAGAAGTTGGAACACGGCAGGTTTCCATTGCTTATGCTTGCCATTCATGAACTTACCAAGCTGAAAGACATTGCCATAATCCTTCTGAGTACGAAGAAAAAAAGATACAAATTTGCGATAATCCCAATCGGTGAGAACGTCGAAATTCAACTGTTCATTAAGATCTAACTTCGCATGGTCTAAAGATATATTATACAGATCCCATATCGTTCCTTCATTGCAATCAATACTGACATCACTCTTTTTGAAGGCTATCTTTGTTGGCTCAGCCACAGAACGACGAATCGTAAGGTATTCTCTACTATTCAGCAATAGCTCGAGATAGAAGATGTGACCGTCAAATATCTGACTATATTTTTTGAAAATATGATTTTTATCAATAGCCTTAAGTAGCATAAAATCTAATACATCAATCAACGTGGACTTGCCCAAGTTATGAGAATCTTTCTCCATTTCCCGAGGATGTGACACCTTGCCTATTACGATATTCAGTCCATCTTTGAATGTTATACGATGGAAACGTGTATCACTAGAATATAATTTATGGAGTTTCATTACTTCAAGAGTTTTATCGAGTCAGTTTCAGCCTGATAACGAATTCTGCCAAGAACATATAGGAAATCAAGCGCGTATAAGAAAACTGGCTTAGCTTTGTCGCCAAGCTCTGTGAGGACATAGTCTTCCACCTCCTCGTGTTTCTGTATAGGTCTGGAAATCAGTGTTTTCAGTATCAATCCTCCTATATTGATAACCGATAGGTCCATGTTCATATACTTATCTGGCTTGATCATAATAATCAGCTTTTTCTTCCTATATCACAGTTCCAATACATATAATGGACGAACACGCGAACTAATGATCTTTCCTTGAAAACATCATCGATTCCTGGTTTGCCCGTGATCTCTGAAATAATACATTCGAGCAATTCTTTAAAACGGCGATCACTGTTCTTCAGGAGATACCCACGAAGATCGGCCACAGTGTTTAGATAATCTCGCTTTAGATTGTCGTTCATAGGATTTTCAAGGAATGCATCAATGTCAGAAAAAAATTGCAGAGAATGTTCTTTAATATCAGCAAAATACTGGTCATCCAGTTGATTTAATCTATTTTTCTTTTCTTTGTCAATATAGACAAAAGTACCATCGTCTATTGGCGTCGCATACATCCAATCCCTATCTCTACTGAAAAGCAATATCACTTTACGTATGTCTTGCTCATAGAATCGATCTGGAATCGAGAAGCGATTCAAACCAAACTGCTGAACAAGATTCGGCTGCATATCAACGAAGTTAGACAACTCTTCAACACCGACAATGTCTGCTTTGGATAATCCAACAAGCTTATTCATTAGATGCGCAACAATTATTGGATGAATGGCACCCGTAAGTTTACGATTAGTAAATATCAAATAACAATCAAATTTTTCACCTGTTTCAACCTTTAATTTATTGAGCCTACAAATTTCCTTATTAATAACGCTTGAATCGTTTTTAAAGAAATCATTATCAGTACAACTGGCATTCAAATCACTGGTATGCTTGGCCTGAATGATGATTTTCCCTTCCCATGGCTTTGCTGCAGAAGGATAGAATTGAGCTTTACCATTAAAACTTCCATCACGACCTCCATCAGGACCTTTAGCAAAGGCATGAGTTCCTTCGCCAAAAATTCTGCGACATATCACAATTACAAGGGATTCGAAATCATCCTCACTAAGCTGATCAAAGGCGTACCTATACATTTTTACTTTTAATTTCCGATTTTATATTTTTCAAAGAAATCTTTCTACGAAGGTACATCTTTTATTGATAACATCTAAGAACATGATAAGAAATTTAGAAAAAATTAAGAGTGATCCCAACCTATTTTTAGGACCACGCATTATTAGAAAAATCGGCCTTTTTCGTTTCTAATATATATTCATTTTCTGCTTCCTGTGGGGTTCTGCCCTGTAAAGAACTGTGTGGTCGGAACTCGTTATATTCTCTAATATATGACTCTATTTTACCTTCCGCCTCCTGCAAAGATAAGAACCAATTCGTACTTAAGCACTCGTCCCTGAAACTTCCATTAAATGATTCTATAAATGGATTGTCCGTCGGTTTACCCGGACGGGAAAAATCCAGCGTTACCTTGTTCTCCCAAGCCCAATGATCCAGTTCTTTAGAAATAAATTCCGGTCCGTTGTCAACTTGAATACGTCCGGGTAAAATACCTCTGTTTACATGAATGTCTTCAAGCGTATTAACCACATCCATGCCTTTTAAAGATTGACCTATCTTGATCGCTATGCACTTCCGACTATAATTATCCACTATGGTCAACGCCCTGAATCTTTTTCCGTTATATAATTGATCGCAAACAAAATCCATACTCCAATATTGATTAATGCCTTTTATTTCTGTGCGCTCCAATCGTTGTACTCCTGAACGGCTCTTCTTATGCTTTTTCGCTCTTAAATTCAATCCCTCCTGACAATATAATCTATGTACTTTTTTGTGATTTACTACCCATCCCTCTCTCCTCAATAATATGTATATCCGCCAACATCCATACCTTACACGGCTCATCGCTATATCTCGCATTCGCATTATCAAAGCTCTATTGTCCGCCCCCCTATGCTTGAAGTAATACATTGACCTTTCAACTTTAAGAACACTGCAAATGCGTCTTACGGATATCTGATAATTCCTGTACAGCCCCTCTATCGTATTTCTTTTCTGGGTAGTGGTCAGAACTTTTTTTTAATACATCCTGGAGCATCTGTTTATCCAGAGACAAGTCTGCCACTATCTGTTTCAATTTGATGTTCTCCTCCTCCAATTGTCGCAATTTCCTTAATTCTGGGATTCCCAATCCTCCATATTTTTTCTTCCAATTATAAAATGTGGCTTCCGATATGCCCGTCTTACGGCATGTCTCTTCCACGTTTACATCTGTTTCCGCCTGATTTAATACAAATGCAATCTGGCTCTCTGTGAATTTGCTCTTTTTCATCGGTCTTTAATAATTCTTAAAGTTATTACTTCTCATCGATTTCTCTACTCTTGAACGATCCTATTTATTGGGTTGGGATCAATGGAACAACCAGATTTTTTTTTCTGAATGACCGTGGGCTGCAGCCGAAATGGCTTTTTACGTATTTGCCAAAGAATGAGGAGTTGGGAAAACCAAGTTCAGAAGCTATTTCTTTGCAGGACAGAGGCGTGCTTGTGAGATAGAATCTTATGTCTTCCATTATGTATTCTGATATCCAGTCCATTGGAGCTTTTCCGCTTATTTTGTGGCAGATGGTTGTGAGATATTTTGGGGTGATGTTAAGTTCCTGTGCATAGGTGGCGACTCTTGCTTTTTTAATTTTGCGCTTTGTGATGTTTTTAATGAACGCCTGAAACATCGTTTCCATCCGTGAGCCGGATGCCTCTCTGTTTTCAAGGTTCTTTGTACGGATTATCAGTTCCTCGCACAACCCAAGAAGCGCTGCACGCAACAGGCTGATTATGATATCTTTGCGGAAAGGACTCTCTTTGGCAACGCATCTGCGTTTAAGTTCCGTATATATGTTCATATTAGTATTTGAAGCATCCATCATCTCTATATGGTGCTGATACAGAGCCTTTGTCCAGATTTCCGTCTGCCCTTGAAGAATCTGTTTGAGCACCTGGTCGCTTACGCATAGAACTTTTCCTTCAAAGTCCGGACTGATCATAAAATTGCTCAGCACTGCATTGCTGTAGCACAGAAACAGCTGACTCTCTTGTACTTGCAGCGGTTTGCCGTTTGCATCAAATGTCAGCCTCCCTTTGAGACAAACTGCAATTACATTGAATTTTATCTTATAGGTTTTGAGGTTTACGAGATCTTTTACCTGATCAATTATCAGCAGCTCATTATCTGAATAGCATACTTGTCCGTAATTTTTCTGGACATTTTCCATTCCAAGCAGCTCAAAGTGTTCCTCTTGTCTTTGTTCCATTTTGTCCTCCACTCTTTATCGGAGGCGAATTTCGGTATAAATAAATGAATTACTGATATCCTTTTATTCGTTTTGGATGTTCTGTTATTCTTCAAAATTGAATATGGGACATATTAGTGTTTCTTAAGGACAGCGTTTTCCCGCCATTTATTGCGATTCTTGCCCAGTGAATTTGAATATCAAACATTTAAAGATGAATAATATGAACAGAAAAGGATGGAGCACTCTTATTGTTGCGGCTGCACTAATCAGCGGTTGCGCAGGGAAAGGAAAAATTGAAATGCCTGCTCCTGTCAAGGTTAAAGTGTTAGAAATCAGCGAATCCATAAGCGGAGGAAGTCGCGTTTATTCCGGAACTGTTGAGGCTTTGAACAGTACTTCTTTAAGCCTTGCAAGCGGAGGCAGACTTAAACAGGTTTGCGTCTCTGAGGGACAGATGGTCAAAAAAGGAGATCTTATTGCTGTTGTTGACGGGACATTGCAGGGCAATGCTGCCGTTGCAGGTAAGGCTCAGATGCAGCAGGCGGAGGATGCTCTGGAACAGGCGCAGGACTATTATAAGAGGATGAAGCTGCTTCATGATAATGGTTCGCTTGCGGATATGAGATGGATTGATGCTCAGACAAAACTGAAACAGGCGCAGCAGGGTGTTCGTGCAGCCCGCGCGAGCGCTAATATTTCTAACAAGCAGTACGGAGATACCCGTTTGTATGCTCCGTTCAGCGGATATATTTCTGAGAAGCTGGGAGAGACGGGGCAGATGGCAGGTCCTGGTGTTCCAACCGCTATTCTTATGAATATCAGCCAAATAAAGGTCAAGATAAGTGTTCCTGAATCTGAAATAAGCGGCATCAAAAAAGGGATGAAGGTCTCAATCTCCGCAGTTGCCGTTGGTAATCAAGCTTTTACAGGCAGCGTTATGGAGATTGGAGTTAACGCGGATCCTTCAACAAGATCATACGATGTTCGTGCGTTGGTCAATAATCAGGACCACAAGCTCTTGCCCGGAATGCTTTGCAGCGTGACTGTGCAAAATACTGATGGAGAGCAGTATGGAATAATTCTTCCAGCGGATATTGTGCAGATTGATTCGGATAACCGTCCGTTTGTCTGGGCAGACAAAGGGGGCAAGGCAAGAAAAATTTTCATCACGATAGGGGATAACACGGCTTCCGGAGTTTATGTTACAGGAGGTCTGTCGGTGAAGGAAAAGGTGATAATAGAGGGACAGCAGAAGATTAGCAGCGGAATGAATATTACTGAGTAACAGGCAGATGGATAAGAATGTAATATGATGGAAAAGAAACGCAGCATAGTTGAATGGGCAATGCACTATCGGCAGATAGTGATACTTATCACCGCAGTACTTATAGCTTTTGGAGTGTACGGGCTGGGGCACATGAACAAGAATGAATTTCCAAATTTCACTATCCGTCAGGGAGTTGTGATGGCGGTTTATCCCGGTGCAACTTCGGAAGAGATTGAAGAGCAGGTGACAAAACCGCTTGAGAATTATATCTTGTCTTTCAAAGAAGTGAAGAAGGCAAAGACAAAGTCCTACAGCCGTAATGGGGTGACTATCATACAGGTGGAGCTTAATGATGATGTCAGTGACAAAGACAGGTTCTGGAGCAAATTTAAGCATGGAGTGCAGGCTTTCAAACAGCAGCTTCCAAGCGGAGTTGTTGCAATTCAGGTGAATGATGATTTTGGAGATACTTCCGCACTGCTCATTACAATGGAAAGCAAAGAGAAAACCTATCGGGAACTTAATGATTATATGAATGCTCTAAAGGATTCTTTGAGAAAAATTGAATCAGTGGGAAGGCTTACAGTTCAGGGACTTCAGAAGGAGCAGATTTCCGTTTATCTGGATAACGGCAAGCTCTCGCAGTACGGAATAAGTGACCGTGCAATTGCCGGACTGCTTATGCAGAAGGGTTTTGTTTCAACTGCGGGAACACTTAAGAATGAGAGACTTGAACAGCCAATAATTGTTGAGCGCGCATTGAATATGACGCACGATGTGGAGATGATGATTGTTTACAGTGATGATCAGGGGAATAACATAAGGCTTAAAGATGTAGCGCGTGTTGTGAGAGAGTATCCGGAACCTTCCTCCGTTATTACAAACAACGGGCGCAAGTGCCTGCTGCTGAGCGTAGAAATAAAGAGCGGCAGAAGCATTACGGACATGGGAGAGGAGATTGACAAAAAGATGGAAGCCTTTAAACAAACTCTTCCTGAGGATGTTAGCATCACAACAATTACAAATCAGAGCAAGGTGGTTGGTGACAGCGTTGTCAATTTCCTTAAGGAGCTTCTCATTGCAATTTTTGCTGTGGTGATTGTGGTTATGCTTCTTATGCCAATGCGAGTTGCGCTTGTTGCGGCAAGTACAATTCCGGTTTCAATATTCATTTCTCTTGGACTCTTCTATGCCTTTGGAATTGAGCTTAATACAGTCTCCCTTGCAGCTCTGATTGTTACGCTTGGAATGATTGTGGACAACTCTATTGTAATCATCGACAGTTATGTAGAAATGATTTCAAACGGGAAGAAGCGCTGGCAGGCCAGCATTGACAGTACAAACCATTTCTTCCGTTCAATTCTATCGGCGACACTTGCTATCTCCGTGACTTTCTTCCCTTTCCTTATGGTGATGACAGGAATGATGCACGATTTTCTTCTCACCTTTCCGTGGGCGATTACCATTGTTCTTGTTGTGTCTCTGATTGTTGCAATGCTGCTTGTGCCGTTCCTTCAATTCTGGTTCATACGCAAGCCTCTGAATATGAGCACTTCTGAGAGCACCAAGGATAGCCTTCCGGCAAAAAGCAAGAAGAGTTTTTCATTTCTGGATTTTATGCAGACAAAGTATAATACGCTGGTTGAATGGTGTTTCCGCAATCCTCACATAACAATTGTATGCGGAGTTATGAGTGTTGTGCTTGGAGTTCTGCTTATGAAAGTTCTGCCGCAGCGTCAGATGCCGTATGCGGACAGAGACCAGTTTGCTGTAGAAATACAGCTCCCGACAGGAAGCAGTCTTAAACGGACAACGTTAATCGCTGATTCTCTGGAGAATATATTGAAGAAAGATAAAAGAATAATTTCAGTTGCGGCTTTCAAAGGGGCATCATCTCCACGGTTTCATACTTCATACGCTCCGCAGTTTGCCGGACCGAATTATGCTCAGTTTGTTGTTAATACTCCGGATGCAAAAACCACCGTGCATCTGATAGATGAGTATCATGATAAGTATGCGGATTATTTTCCGGATGCGCAGGTAAAATTCAAGAGACTTTCCTATGGAGAATTTGCAAATACAATTGAAATAAGATTGAGCGGAGATGACTGGCAGATGCTTAAAAAGAGTGCGGATTCGCTTACGGATATTCTAAGGGAGATGCCGCAACTGACTCTGGTTCACAATGATGTGAACGGACAGCTGCAGTCTGAAAAGATTGAAGTTGATGCGGATGCAGCGGACCGTCTTGGGGTGAGCAACAAGACCTTGAGGGAAATTCTTGCGCTGCGCTATTACAGTGACGGAATTCCTGTTGGAGATATATGGAACGGAGACTACGATATAAGCATCAGACTTAAAGGCAAATATGCAGATGCGGGAAATCTTGACCGCTTGCTTGATGAGCAGATTCCTGCAGGGGGAGGGCAGAAGAGCGTGCCTCTCAGACAGATAGCCAAAGCTGTTCCGGTATGGCAAAGCGGAGAGATTCCTCATAGGAACGGAATCCGCACAATTACAGTGATTTCAGATGTGAAGAACGGTGTAAACGGTATGAGAGCTACGGCTCAGGTGCAGAAGAAACTCAAGAACTTTAAACCCTCTGAGGGAATCTCTATGGTTTATGGCGGTGAGTATGAGACTACTAACGAGAATAACCCAAAACTGATAGCATCTGTTCTCATTGCTGCTGCAATGATTTTCTTCATTTTGCTTGCGCACTTCCGTGAAATCTCAACTTCTGTTCTTATACTTGTTTCACTCACATTGTGTCTGTTTGGCGCAACAATGGGAGTGCTCATTTCCGGCGTGGATTTCAGCATGACCTGCTTCCTTGGTGTAATTTCTCTTATGGGCATTCTTGTAAGGAACGCAATCATTATGTTCGATTATGCGGAGGAGTTGCAGAAGAAGGAGAAACTCTCTGCGCATGAGGCAATTATAATGAGTGCAAAACGGAGAATGCGCCCGATATTTCTCACCTCCGCTGCAGCTTCCATGGGTGTCATTCCAATGATTCTTGGCGGAAGCGGGCTGTGGGCGCCAATGGGAAATGTAATTTTTTATGGGACGCTCATCACAATGGTCCTCATTCTCACAGTATTGCCCGTTGCATATTCGCTTGTTGCCGGCAAGAAATCATCAGCAACGGATCACGATGCCCAGCTCGAATCACAATAATTGAATGTAAGTGATTAAACGAAAGTGATTGAATGATAGTAATTAAACAAAAGCAATTGAAGATGAATAATATACGTGATTATAAGAAGCGGTTTGACAAACGCCCTGAATTTAGCCCTACATTGATTATTGCCGTTGCCTCCTTCCTCTTGGGAGTAACAGTTTTCTCTGCAGCTCCTGCGCATTCCCAGAACAAACTCACTCTTGAACAGTGTCTGCAAATGGCTCATGATAATAATATTGCGTTGAGTACTGAAAAGAGCAACCTTGGAATTGCACAAGAGCAGAAGAAAGAGGCAGTTACAAATTTCTTCCCGGCAGTCAGTGCAATGGGTCTTGGTTTTGAAGCCAATAAAGACCTCATCTCACTGAGTATGAGCGGTGCAGAAATGGGCTTTGTAAAAAATGGACTCTTTGGAAATGTCACTGCTGTTCAGCCGGTTTTTGCCGGCGGACAGATAATTAATGGAAACAAACTGGCCGGAATTGGTGTAGAGAGCAGCAGGCTCCAGTTGCAACAAGCTGAGAATCAGGTTGAAATAACTACAGAGCAATATTATTGGAATGTTGTGACATTAAAAGAAAAGCTTAACACCATCAATCTTATACAGCAGCAGCTCGCAAGAATGGACAAGGATGTTTCAGCATTTGTAAAGGCGGGCATCACAACGCGCAATGACCTGCTGCAGGTGCAATTGCGTGAGAATGAAGTAGAAAGCCAGAAGACAACAATAACAAATGCTCTATCGGTGAGCAAACTTATGCTTGCACAATATATCGGGTTGCGCAGCAGCAAAGGTGGAGAATATGTTTGCGGAGAGTTTGATATTGCAGATGAAACTTACGGGAATGTCAATAGAGACTCATTATTGATGCTCAAGCGCAACCATGATTCTGTGCTTATGAATACTCCTGAATATCAGCTACTTGAAAAGAATGTTGAAGCGAAGCGCTCTCTGCGTCAAATTGAAATTGGCAAAAATCTGCCGTCAGTTGGGGTGGGTGCAGGTCTTGCATATAATGACCTTATGGAGAGCGGTGTTACAAGAGGTCTTCTTTTTCTTTCGGTTAAAGTGCCGTTATCCGGCTGGTGGGGAGGAAGTTATGCAATAAGACAGAAGAAAATTGCGGAGAAAAATGCAGAAGAACAGCTGACAAGCAACAGCGAACTCCTGATAATCAACATGCAGCGCATCTGGACAGAAGTAGAAAATGCCTACAAGAATCTGAAGCTTGCCCGCAAAAGCATAGAACAAAGTGAAGAGAATTTGCGCATCAACACAGACTTGTACAATGCAGGCACATCAACAATGAGTGATCTTATCCAGGCGCAAAGCCAGTACCAGCAGTCACGAAACAGTTATGTGGATGCATACTCAGCCCTTGAAATCCAGATTCTTGCTTACAAAATTGCAACCAATTCAAACAGATAACTGAAAGATAGCTGCAAAATCTAAGCGATTAAGATCATCACGTGTTAATTATATTTATGTTATAAAATGTTTTTAACCCAGCACTTGTTTTTTGTATGCATTTGTTTGTATAAATTGGAAAATACTTTGTCAATATCCATCGGAACGTTTAAATATTTCCATACTTATGTTTCAATGCATATTTTACCAGTAAAATAAGCACGGGTACTTCTATAAGAGGACCGATAACGGCCGCGAAGGCTTCACCTGAACTGATTCCGAAAACAGCTATGGATACGGCAATGGCCAACTCAAAGTTGTTTCCGGTGGCAGTGAATGCAATTGAGGCCGATTTGTCGTAAGGTACTCTAAGGTGTTTTGTAAACCAGAAAGATGAGAAAAACATGATGGAAAAATACAATATCAGAGGTACTGCAACACGCAGAACATCCATAGGAAGTTTTACAATGTATTCTCCTTTATATGAGAACATGACGATAATTGTAAATAGAAGGGCAATAAGTGTTATCGGACTTATCTTTGGAACAAAACGTTTGTAATACCAGTCATCACCTTTTATTTTACGGAGCACTTTTCTTGTTGTATAACCTGTGATAAACGGTATGCCCAGATACACAAGCACACTTTTGGCTATCATCCACATTGTGATTTTTCTAACGGCATCTGTGGACGGAAGTCCTATCCAGTCCGGAAATATTGCAATGAAAAAATAGGCGTAAACGGAATAAAACAGTACCTGAAAGATGCTGTTGAGGGCAACGAGTCCTGCGGCGTATTCACTGTTTCCTTTTGCAAGGTCATTCCAAACCAGTACCATGGCGATACAACGTGCCAGTCCTATCATTATGAGTCCGTACATGTATTCCGGGTAGGCGGAAAGAAATAAAGCAGAAAGCGTAAACATCAATATTGGGCCTATAACCCAGTTGAGTATCAAAGATGAGGCAAGTATCTTTTTATTTGCAAATACATTTCCCAATTCCTCGTATTTCACCTTAGCTAGGGGCGGAAACATCATTAAAATCAGTCCCACGGCCATTGGTATATTTGTGGAACCTACTTCAAAATGTCCCCAAAACTCTACTATTCCAGGGTAAACATACCCTATACCCACGCCTATAAACATGGCGAGAAATATCCAGAGGGTTAGATATCGGTCTAAAAAAGCTAATTTTTTCATCTGCACTTATCTTGGTCGATCATCGGATACCATAATTTGCTCATGATTATTTTAAATTCTATAAATAAAATGTATATGCATAATATATTCCCGCTATGATGAATAATATGGCGACGATTATATTAAACCATTTTTGAAATGCTTTCATGTAATTGTAGAATTTTCCTATTCCGGCTACGCTGTAAGCCAAAAGCCATGCTACGAGTATGACCGGAAGTCCCGTTGCAAAGGCAAATACTACAGGCAATAAATATCCGCCGGCGGTTTGAGCCGACATCGGAACAAGCATTCCAAAATAGAGCACTCCGCTTGTGGGACAAAATGCCATGGCGAAAAGCATACCCAGAAACAGACTCCCCCATACTCCCTTTATGTGATCTGATTTTATATTTCCTGAAAAGCCGAACCTGGATAAATGCAGACGTTCACCAAAGAGCATAAACAGTCCTATTAAAATCATTGCCGGAGCAATCAGCATTTCACCCCATTTACTAATGTTTTTCTGTATAAAGAACAGATCTTCACCCTTGTGAAGAATGTAGATCAGTATTGCGCCGAGCACGGAATAGGCTATCATACGCCCGGCCGTGTAAAGGATTCCATTCCAAAATATGCGTCGCTTGTTTTCTATATCACGACTGATATATCCGACGGCGGTGATGTTTGTTGCCAGCGGACACGGGCTGATGGCTGTCAGCAGTCCGAGCACGAAAGCTGTAACAACAGGGACGCTGCTGCTGTCAAGAATATTCTGCAGGAAATTCATAATCAAACATCTACCTCAGAAGTTGATTGATCTTGTTTTTTAATCCGCTGCGGAATGCTTCTGTGTTATTGCGGGCATTTTCAAAACCGAAACGTGTCATATCGTTGCGATTCTCCTTGCCGTTTTTCCATTGATTGACATATAGTGAAGACCATGTTACGTGATAAAGGTCGGCTATCTTCTCGCCGTCGGTAGTAGAAATGTCTATCTCCCTGAACTTTACCTGACCTGATTTAATCTGTTTTGCAAAGTCCTTGTTAACCACATCAATTGAGTTGTCACCGATAGATATGCAGGTAGGGCAGCGTTGTTTGCCATGAAAGTATAGAACTTCTACAACTGTTTTTGGCGAGGCTTTTTTTACAACTTTTTTATGTTGTGCCGTTGCAATTCCGCTGAAACACATTAATGCTGCCATTGTCATCCAAATATACTTTTTCATACCTTAACTTTTGTTTTATATTAATGATTTTTGATCTTGATTCCCGTAAATTGTTTGTAGTTCGCAAAACTACGAACATAATGTGATAATTACAATTTTGAAATCAAATTTTTATGACTAAAATAAAAATCAAAGTTCGGTCCGGCAAAATAGATGTGTTTTGCTAAAATACCTTACCGTTATAATTCTTGTAGAATTCCGCAACGGTCTCTATTCCTTTAAAAAAGAAATCAAGCATGCAACTCTCATTAGGTGAGTGAATTGCGTTCTGCTCCAGTCCAAAGCCCATAAGTATTGTTTTTGCATCCAGCACTTGCTCAAAGGTGGAGATGATAGGAATGCTGCCTCCGCGGCGGGCTGCAAGAGGTTTCTTTCCAAATGCAATGCCCATAGCTTTTTCCGCAACTTTATAAGCGGGCAAATCAATAGGGCATAAGTATCCGTTTCCGCCGTGTGAAGGAGTAACTTTAACCTTAATGGTTTTAGGTGCGATACTTGTTAAATATTCCGCAAACATTTTGGAAATTTTTTCCGGGTTCTGATGTGCAACCAGGCGTGCGGATACTTTTGCATAAGCCTTTGATGGCAAGATGGTTTTGCTGCCTTCTCCCGTATATCCGCCCCATATTCCGCAGATATCAAAAGACGGGCGGCAGCTGTTGCGCTCCAGTGTGGAATATCCTTTTTCTCCCGACAGTTCTTCTACACCAATTGCCGCTTTATATTTTGCCTCATCAAATGGAATTTGCGCAATCATTTTCCTCTCCTCCGCAGAAAGGTCCAGAACGTCATCATAAAATCCCGGAATAGTTATTCTTCCGTTTGCATCAACCATTTCCGCCATTAATTTGCAAAGTTCATTAATAGGGTTGGCCACTGCGCCTCCAAAATGTCCCGAGTGCAAATCCCTGTTAGGACCTGTTACCTCTACATTCCAGTAAGCCAGGCCTCTAAGACCTGTCGTGAGAGAAGGAGTGTCTGCTCCAACCATTGTGGTATCTGATACAAGTATGATATCTGCCTTCAGCAAATCTTTATGAGTTTTGCAAAATTGCTCCAGGTTGGGAGAGCCGATTTCTTCCTCTCCTTCAAAAATAAATTTCACATTGCAATTCAGCAGACCTTCTTTAAGAGCAATCTCAAATCCTTTTACTTGCATCATTGACTGTCCTTTATCGTCGTCTGATCCTCTTCCCCAAATTCTGCCCTCTTTAATTTCAGGCTCAAAAGGTTTGGTATTCCACAGTTCCAGCGGCTCCGCCGGCATAACGTCATAATGCGCGTAAACCAAAACCGTAGGCAATGCTGCATCCAATGTCTTTTCTGCGTAAACAATCGGATTTCCGGCAGTCGGCATAATATCCGCTTTGTCCGCTCCGGATGAAAGCAGCAACTCCGTCCACCTTTGGGCGCACTTTAACATATCCGTGTGATGCTCTTTCACAGGGCTTACGGACGGTATTCTAAGTAATGAGAACAGCTCGTTAAGAAAGCGTTCTTTATTTGCATTTATGTATTCTTTAATTTCCATTTATTTGACAGGATCTATTTTACAACAACCTTTCCTTTATCAAGTGTGAGTTCTATTGTATTCCCTATGTGTACTTTCTTTGTTATAATTGCCTCTGAAACAGGGTCTTCTATGTATTTCTGAATTGCTCTCTTAAGAGGACGTGCGCCATACTGAGGATCATACCCTGCGCTTGCAACAAATTTCTTTGCAGAAGGAGATATTTTAAGTTTATATCCAATTTCTTCTACTCTGGCGTAAACTCCTTTAAGTTCAATATCGATGATTTTTTCCAAATCCTCTTTGGTAAGGGGATTAAAAAGAATCTGTTCATCTAGTCTGTTTAAAAATTCCGGGGAGAAAGTTTTCTTTATTACTTTTTCTATAATCTCCTTGTTTTTTCCCGCTACATTTCTTTTTGTTGCGGTTGCGTATCCAACGCCGTTCCCAAAATCTTTAAGCTCCTTGCTGCCTAGATTTGAGGTCATTATAAGGATAGTGTTCTTAAAGTCTATGCTTCTTCCGTTACTGTCCGTAAGCCTTCCCTCATCAAGAACCTGCAGCAGCAAATTAAAGATATCCGGGTGAGCTTTTTCTATTTCATCCAGCAGTACAACGCTGTATGGTTTGCGTCTCACTTTCTCTGAAAGTTCACCGCCCTCATTATATCCGATGTATCCCGGAGGCGCTCCGATTAGTCTGCTAACGGAGAATTTCTCCATAAATTCGCTCATGTCAACTCTTATCAGAGAGTCTTCCGTATCAAATAGATAGCGGGCCAGCACTTTTGCCAGCTGAGTCTTTCCGACTCCCGTGGGGCCAAGAAATATAAAGGTCCCGATGGGTTTGTTGGGATCCTTAAGACCTGCGCGGTTTCTCTGGATTGCACGTGTAACTTTCTCAACAGCATCGTCTTGCCCGATTATGCTCTCCTTAAGAATTTTGCTCATGCTTGCAAGGCGCATGCTCTCGCTTTGAGCAAGACGCTGTATTGGAATTTTTGTGGTCATGCTCAGAACAGCCTCAATATCCTCTTTATCTACCACAGTCGGATTTTTGTCTTGTTTTGCAAACCATTTCTCTTTTGCCCGCTTTAAATCATACTCCTTCTCCTTAACCATATCTCTGCATAAGGCGGCTTTCTTATAGTCTTGTGAGGCAACGGCTTCTGTTTTCTCTTTCTCTATTACGGAAATGGAGTCTTCTATATCAGCCACATTTTTAGGTATCTTAAGATTTTTGATATGAGCGCGGCTGCCAGCCTCATCCAAAATATCAATCGCCTTGTCCGGCAGGAAACGGTCAGATACATATCTCTGACTCAATGATATGCAGCTTTTAAGAGCATCTTCTGTGTAAACAACATTGTGGTGCTCTTCATAGCGTGGTTTTATATGTTCCAGTATGC
>DAONEN010000001.1:21028-99522 GCA_035403105.1 Candidatus Egerieousia sp.
GTGTAAACAACATTGTGGTGCTCTTCATAGCGTGGTTTTATATGTTCCAGTATGCAAAGAGTTTGTTTAAAATCCGTAGGCTCTATCATTACCTTTTGGAATCTCCTCTCCAGAGCCCCGTCTTTCTCTATTACCTCTCTGAATTCATCAAGGGTTGTTGCTCCAATGCACTGAATCTCACCCCTGGCCAGCGCAGGCTTAAGCATATTTGCGGCATCCAGAGAACCGGCTGCACCGCCCGCTCCGACAAGAGTGTGCATCTCATCTATGAAAAGGATAACATTATCCGTTTTCTTAATCTCATTGAGAATAGATTTCATCCTCTCCTCAAATTGTCCGCGGTATTTTGTGCCGGCTACGATACTTCCGATGTCAAGTGAAAATATCTTTTTATCCAGCAGTGAAAAAGAGACCTCCTTATTTGCTATTCTAATTGCAAGTCCCTCTGCTATAGCACTTTTACCAACTCCGGGCTCTCCAATCAAAATAGGGTTGTTCTTCTTTCTTCTTCCCAGAATTTGTGCTACCCGCTCTATTTCCTTCTCTCTTCCCACTACAGGATCTAGTTTCCCCTCGGCTGCGGCCTTTGTTAAGTTGTAGCCAAAGCTGTCCAGTACAGGTGTATCTGATGCGTTATTTCTGTTTATTGTCTGATTTTTCATGCGCTCTTCATCTCTTTCTTCTCCGTTGTCCTTATTGTCAGGACTATTTCCGTTTTGTTTGTTTAGCATATTAAATAAATTCCCCACGGCATCAGCGGCACTGCTTGCAACATTATCTATAAAATTCTTTGCGTCAAAGTCATCTCCGGGATTACCAAATAATCCATTATCTTCCTGTTGGTCAGACGGTTTGACAAATTTGGACTTGATTATGTCATAATCAATACCCTTGGTCTGCAGATAGTCAATTGCAGCGCTGTCTTGTCCGCGCATGATTGCGAGCAGCAGATGAAGAGAATCCGGAATTTGAGAATGCAGACTTTTTGCCTCCAGATACATAACCTTAAGAGCATTGCTGCTTGCGGCAGAAAGTGCAATATTCACATCACTGTCGGGAGGTATAATTTGATCAATTTTGACTATACCCTCTATGGTCTCTTTTAGTTCTTGAATATTCACTCCAAGCTCCGCCAGTCTGCTCAAAGCGCTATTATCCCCCTGGCGTATCATGCCTAGTATAAGATGGTCAGTTCTAAGTACATAGCTGCCTAAACGCATTGCTTCTTCCTTTGCATAAGCAATAATTTCATTAAGCTTATCAGGTATATCTATATGCATGGGTTTATGTAAATTTCCGCTAAGTTAAACATTATGATGAATCCTGAGTGTAAATGTTGATAACTTGTCCTCAAAATAGACCCTGTTTCACTTTAATTTCTGCTAAAAAAGTGTAACTTTGAAACTTCTAAAACAGGCCCTGTGAGGCCTATTAAAAATAGTTAAAGAATGGACGAGAACAAGGATCAGAAAAACACTGGCACCCAGGGAGAAGGGGAAAACCACGATAATGAAAATCTGGAGAGCCAGGAGCAGGGGAAAATTCAGAGAATAAACATTGAGGATCAGATGAAAACGGCGTACATAGATTATTCTATGTCCGTTATTGTTGCCAGAGCTCTTCCGGATGTTAGAGACGGTCTTAAGCCGGTTCACCGCAGAATCTTATTTGATATGGGGGAATTGGGCATTACGGCCGGCGGCCAGACTAAAAAATCTGCCCGTATTGTTGGAGACGTACTGGGAAAGTACCATCCTCACGGTGATGCCAGCGTCTATGATGCCATGGTTAGATTGGCTCAGAGCTGGAGTATGAGATACATGCTTGTATTTGGACAAGGTAACTTTGGTTCTGTTGGAGGAGATCCTCCTGCTGCTCAGCGTTATACGGAGGCCAAACTTACCCCTATGGGGGAAGAAATTCTTAAGGACCTGGATAAAGATACCGTAGATTTTGTTCCAAATTTTGACGGAGAGTTTCAGGAGCCTTTGGTATTACCCGCAAAGGCGCCGTTACTGCTGCTTAACGGAGCAAGCGGAATTGCTGTGGGTATGGCTACAAACATGCCGCCTCACAATTTGAATGAAGTTTGTGACGGAATAATTGCATATATAGACAATAATGAAATCACGACAGATGAACTTATGCAGCACATCAAGGGTCCTGATTTCCCGACCGGAGGCACAATACTCGGCCTTCAGGGAATCAAAGACGCCTATGAGACCGGCAGAGGCAGAGTTATTGTCAGGGGCAAGACGGAGGTTGAGATAAATGAAAAGAGCGGAAGAGAGACTATCGTGATAAAAGAAATTCCTTACCTGGTTAACAAATCCGAACTTCTTAAGCAGATAGCTAACTTGGTGGAAGAAAAGAAGATAGATGATATTGTCTATGTTAATGATGAAAGTGACCGCAAGACCGGAATGAGGCTTGTTGTCAGGCTTAAGGTAGGGGCTATGTCCAGCGTCGTCCTTAATAACCTATACAAAATGACCGAGCTGCAGAGCAGTTTTCCGGTTAATAATGTCGCTCTTGCAGACGGACGTCCGAGGCTGCTGAATCTTAAGCAGCTGATAAAATACTTTGTACGTCACAGACATGAAGTTGTTGTTAGACGCTCAAAGTTTGAACTTAATAAGGCGGAGGCAAGAGACCATATTGTTGTCGGCTTGCTTATTGCGCTGGATAATATTGACGAGGTCATAAGTATAATACGTTCTTCCAAGACCGTAGATGAGGCAAAATCAAGATTGATGGATAAGTTTAAACTATCTGATATTCAGGCTACTGCGATTGTGGAGATGAAATTGAGACAATTGACCGGCTTGGAGAGAAGCAAGTTGGAAGATGAGAGGAAAGAGCTGGAGGCTACCATCAAGAGACTTAGAGATATTCTTTCAGATATTAATTTGCAGATGGGCATCATCAAGGATGAACTGCTGGATTTAAAGAAGAGGTTTGGAGATGCCAGACGTACGGATATTGTTCCAATGGAGGGAGAATTTAATCCGGAAGATTTCTATCCAGATGAGGATGTGGTTATTACAATTTCACATCTTGGTTATATCAAAAGAACGCCGCTCACAGATTACAGGCTTCAGAACAGGGGCGGAATTGGCTCTAAAGGCAGTTCTACAAGGGATGAAGATTTCATAGAGCACATATATGTTGCAAATATGCACAGCACCATGCTGTTCTTTACAAAGAACGGAAGATGTTTCTGGTTAAAAGTTTACAATATTCCGGAAGGTAATAAGACCAATAAAGGAAGAGCGATTCAGAATGTTTTGAGCATAGAAAACGGTGACAGTGTCCGTGCATATATTAACGTAAAGTCTCTTGAGGATGAGAGTTACATTAACGGTAATTATGTTGTGCTTGGAACTAAGCGCGGTGTTGTGAAGAAGACAAGTCTTGCTGAGTATTCACACCCAAGAACTACGGGCGTTAACGCGGTGAATATCAGAGAAGGGGATGAATTGCTTGATGCAATTTTGACTAGCGGAAAGAGTCAGATAATGGTGGCTGCCAGAGAGGGTAAGTGTGTGAGATTTGATGAGGAAGGAGTAAGAGCAATCGGCAGAACCGGCACCGGCGTACGCGGTATCAATATTGAGGATGATAATGAAGTCATTGGATTAATTGCCGTTAATCCGGATAGTGTTAAGGAGAAAAATGAGACAATTCTTGTTGTAAGTGAGAACGGTTACGGCAAGAGGAGTGATTTGGATGACTATAGAGTCACTCACAGAGGAGGTAAGGGGGTTAAGACTATCAACATCACTGAAAAGACTGGCAAACTTATTGCTCTTAAGGTGGTTAGTGATGATAATGATTTGATGATCATTAATAAGTCCGGTATCACAATAAGGGTTGCAACTTCAGATATCAGGGTTGCCGGCAGGGCGACACAGGGTGTCAAGCTTATCAATATTAGGGCAAAAGACAGTATAGCAGCTGTTTGCGTTGTTCCTAAGAGTGATGATAAGGTACCGGGGACAGAAGAAAGCTCTGAGCAGGATGCACAGGCTGAAGGAGGTGAGAATGGTGCTTCGGTATAGGAAATGTAGTCCGTCGGGAGTATTATTGATAAAAAGTAGTTAGATTTGTGCCCGTTTTTTAAGAATAAAATATTTACAGATTTATAGAAATACAAATTTTAAATTAGTTATATGAAAAAGTTATTTATCTCATTGGCTCTTGTGCTGCTTTGCGTTGCGCAAGCAAACGCACAATCAAAAGAGGCTGAGTCTGCTTTGAAGGGACTTGCAAAAGCTAAGGAAACTTCTCAAAATCCTAAGAAGGCTGATAAGTCTGACACTTGGGTGAAATTGGGAAATGCATACACTGCATGCTATGATGCTCCCATAAACGGACTATGGATTGATGCGCCTCAGATGCAGGTTAAGCTTTTGCTTAAGGATCAGACAGTTACAGGTTCTGAGAAGAAAGAGGTTAATGGTCAGCAACTTACAGTTGACAGCTACGCCGATAAGGACCTTTATTATGATGCGTCCGGCAAGTTGTTTGCCTGGGTTATTAAACAACCTACTTTAAAGGATGAAGATGCTCTTGAATGTGCATACAATGCATATAAGAAAGCATCGGATTTGAATGCTTCCAAGAGTGATTTAAGTGCAGCTTTTAAGGCTGTTGGACAAAGATTCTGGGGAGCTGCAATCAGCGCTTCCAGACTTGGAGAGAACAAGTCTGCTTCTGTATATTTTGAGAAATCTTATAACGCTACTTCTGAGCCTTCAGTTGGTGTTGTTGATACGATGGCTCTTTACAATGCCGGTGTAACTGCTTCTATGGCAAAGGATAACGATAGAGCAATCTCACTATTGAACAAGTGTATGGGATTGAATTATGATGGCGGCGGCGAGGCTTACGCTTACATTTCTGCTGCTTACAAACAGAAGAGAGATACTTCAAAATCAAAGGAGATTTTATCATTGGGATTTGCAAAGCATCCGACAAATCAGAGTATCCTTATTGAGCTTATCAATACTTATTTGAGCACAAAAGATAATCCTGATAAAGTATTGGAGTTTATCCACACGGCTCAGAAAAATGAGCCTACAAATGCCTCTTTGATTTATACGGAGGGTAACATTTACAAGACCCTAAAGAAATATGATCAGGCTGTTGAGTGTTATGAAAATGCTTTGAAAGTGGATCCTACCTATGTATACGCGCCTTTTGCAGAGGGAGATACTTATTATTCTATGGGTCTTGAGCTGCAGGAAAAAGCCGCAATGGAAACTGATGATGCCAAGTACAATGCTCTTAATGAGCAGCTTAATCAGTGCCTTGAGAAAGCGATTGTTCCTTTTGAAAAAGCTTTTTCTATTGCAAAGGATAATGATGTTAAGAAATATTGCGCAGAATATTTGAAGAATATCTTCTTCCGTTTCCGTGATAAGAATGAGACTTACAAGGCGGGATATGATAAGTATAACAAGTACCTTGATGAGGCCGGCAAATAATCGGCAGAGTTGAACTGAACAATATAAAAACCGCACCGAATTTCGGTGCGGTTTTTTTTAGATTTTTATTTCAAAAACTAGGACTCTCTGCAGTTAGTTTTACTGCTGAGGGTTCTCACCTGCAGGGTTTTGCGGAACCGCATCCTGAGGGTGATTAGCCTTGGATGTTGCAACGGCAACGTTAATGGTTCTTCCCATGTGCTCTGAACCGTTAAGTGCTGCTATAGCTTTTTCAGCTGCTGCATCATCCGGCATCTCAACAAATCCGTAACCTTTGGATCTGTGAGTGTCTCTGTTAATAATAATCCTGGCCGAAGATACTTCCCCGTAGGGAGCGAATAACTGCTCTAAGTCTTCTCTTCTTGCTTTAAAACTTAGGCTGGATACAAAAATGTTCATTGTAAAAGTTGTTTTGTTTTGTTGTAACAAATCTAACATTTTTTAACTGAAAATGCAAATTATCTACTATAACCTCTTTTATAAGGGTTTCCTTCATAATAATTTATGTATGCTCTGATGGCTGTTCTTGTCCCGCCGGGTGTAGGATAGTCTCCGCTAAAGTACCAATCTCCGCTGTTTTTTGGACATGCTTTATGAAGATTTTCTATGCTTTGGAAAACCACTTTAACACTACACTTCAAGCCTTCCGGTGTTACCAATTGAGCAATTTTTTTGGAGATTTCCTCCTCTGTAAAAGGTGCATATATTTCCTTTACAAAATTCTGAATATGAGGCTTTACCGCAGTATTTTCCTTGCCTGCAGAGTTGCTTGTGCTTACAAATTCTGACAGCGGCTTGTTGTTCGCGCTCTTGCATTTTTTATAAACGTCGCTCAATATCTTCTCCATTCCGCGCTCCTTAATTAGGGCAACGGCCGCATTAAATGCAATGAATTCTCCCATTCGGCTCATGTCAATACCATAACAATCCGGATATCTGATTTGGGGAGAAGAAGAAATAATGATAATCTCTTTTGGCTCTAATCTGCTGAGA
This sequence comes from Candidatus Egerieousia sp., assembly GCA_035403105.1. Taxonomy (GTDB): domain Bacteria; phylum Bacteroidota; class Bacteroidia; order Bacteroidales; family UBA932; genus Egerieousia. The sequence goes on from DAONEN010000001.1 coordinate 27,511, forward strand.
ATCTTTATAATACTCTGCTTTAAAGTAGTACCTCTTACAATACTGTCATCTATTACCGCAATAGTATCTTTTTGCGGAACAATGCTATTGTATGTGATATCGTAAACGTGCGCCGCCAAATCATTTCTCGTACTGCCTTCCGCAATAAAAGTTCTCATCTTAATATCCTTTATTGCAAGCTTTTCCGTCCTTACCTTGCGCGCAAGAATTTCCTTAATAGCATCATTTTCCCCGTTAATAATATCTCTGTTTTTATTCTCTTTGTTCCCGACAGATTTATTTTGAACTTTTTCTATATTAAGAAATTTTTCCTCATTAAGTTTTTCATTAAGTCCCTCAATCATACCATAATACGCAACCTCTGCGGTATTGGGAATAAATGAGAAAACAGTGTTGTCAAAGCCTCCGGTTGATGTGGTCAAAATTTGCGGAGCAAGCAACTTGCCAAGCATTTTTCTCTCCCTGTATATTTCAGCATCTGAACCTCTGGAAAAATAAATTCTCTCAAAAGAGCAAGGCTTTGGATTGCTGGGTTTTATGATGCAACTTATATTCATATGTCCGTCGCGATGAATTGTAATAGCCTCTCCTGCAGTCAGTTCCTTTATTTCCTCAAATTTAACATCCATTGCGGTTTGTATTGCGGCACGTTCAGATGCCGCTACAATCACTTCATTATCACAATAGTAGTAGCAAGGACGAATTCCCCATCTGTCTTTGAAAACAAAACTTTCTCCGCTGCCGGTTGCCCCGACTATGCAAAAGCCTCCGTCCCAAGTTTTTGAGGCCTCTGAAATAACCCCCTCCATATCTATGTTTTCCTCAATTTTCTGATTCAGTTCTGCTCCTCTAAATCCTTGATTTTTAAACTTTTTATAGAGGTCATTGTGATGTTCGTCCAGCAGACATCCCATCTGTTCAAGGATAAGAAAAGTATCTGCATCGCTGCGCGGATGCTGACCTTGTCCTATGACCATGTCAAATAACTCCTCTTCATTTGTCAAATTGAAGTTACCGGCAAGGCAAAGATTGCGGGTGCGCCAATTGTTCCTTCTCAAGAAGGGATGCACGTAAGACATCCCGCTTCTGCCTGTGGTACTGTATCTTAGATGACCAATATATACCTCCCCTATGTATGGCAGGTCTTCTGTTTTTAGAGTTGTTTTTTTTGCGTCTTCTATCTCTTTGTGAACGTTATCAAAACACTCCGCAATTGCCGTGTTGCCAAGAGCTCTCTCTCTGAATATATATTCATTTCCGGGTTCTGCATTAATCTTAATGCACGCAAGCCCTGCGCCTTCCTGTCCGCGGTTATGTTGTTTCTCCATCATAAGGTACAGTTTGTTAAGTCCGTACGAGTATGTCCCGTATTTCTTTTTGTAGTAGGATAGAGGCTTAAGAAGGCGGATTAGTACAACGCCGCACTCGTGTTTGATTTGCTCGCTCATGTTAAAACGTTTTGGATAATGTTTACAGATGATCCTTGACAGCGTGCAAATGTACCTAAAAATTCATAAATTTGAAGGCTAATAATATTTAGAAATCAACAATTAGCCGTTTGAATTGTTTAAATGTTTTTTGCTAAGCGGTTAATCATTTTTTTATTTGAATAAATATAAAATATAACATTATGGACAGCAAAATTTTGACAACGGCAAAGCAGTGGCTCGTAGAGGGTTACGATGCCGCAACAAAAGCGGAAGTAAAAAAAATGATTGACGGAGACCCTAAGGTTCTGGAAGACGCATTTTATAAAACTTTAGAGTTTGGAACCGGCGGACTAAGAGGACTCATGGGGGCCGGAACAAATAGAATGAATAAGTATACTGTCGGGATGGCGACACAAGGTTTTGCAAATTATTTAATTAAAGCCTTTGGGTCAGGCTCAAAAAATCCGATTAAGCAAATTAAAGTTGCAATTTCATTTGACTGTCGCAATCACAGCAAAGAATATTCAAAATTGGTGGCGGATATTTTTGCTGCCAATGGTTTTAAGGTATTTTTATTCAGAGATTTGCGTCCAACACCTGAGCTGAGTTATACTATCCGTCGCTTGCATTGTCAGGGAGGTGTGATGGTTACAGCTTCTCATAATCCAAAAGAATATAATGGCTATAAGGCATATTGGGATGACGGCGCACAAGTGATTGCCCCTCATGATACCGGTATTATTAAAGAAGTTAATAAGATTAAAAATCTTTCACAAGTTAAATGGGGCAGTGAAAATAAGAAAGACGCAAGGAATTGCGCCGGCGTAAAAGCGTGTGAAAAAGTGAGTTGCAAGGGCAGTATAAAAATGATAGGTGCGGAAATTGACAAAGCGTATTTGAAAGATTTGTCCACCTTGCATCTGTCACCTCTTGCCGTTAAGCATAATAAAAACATGAAGGTTGTTTACACTCCTTTGCATGGAACAGGTATTAAAATTATACCGCGCGCTTTACGGGAGATGGGCTTTGCAAATGTGAATATAGTTAAGGTTCAGGCAATTAACGATGGTAACTTCCCTACGGTAGAATCTCCAAATCCGGAGAATCCTTCCGCTATGAAAATGGCAGTTGATCTTGCAAATAAACTAAAGGCAGATTTGGTTTTGGCTTCTGACCCGGATGCGGACAGAGTAGGAATGGGTATCAGAAATGACAAAGGTGAGATAGTGCTGCTTAACGGCAATCAAACTAATTCCATTTTAACTTATTATGTGTTAAGACGTTGGAGTGAAACGGGAAAACTTAAGAGAAGCAAAAAATTTCCTTATACAATAAAAACCATAGTGACAACAAATTTGATTTCAGATATTGCGGAGAAGTTTGGAGTTAAGTGTTACAATGTCTTGACGGGTTTTAAAAATATTGCAGAGGTTGTTAAATACAATGAGGGAAAAGGCATATTTGTTTGTGGCGGAGAGGAGAGTTTTGGTTTTAGCCTGGGAGAGTTTGTAAGGGATAAAGATGCGCCTATAACTTGCTCAATTATATGTGAATGTGCCGCATGGTGCGCAGATAACAAAATGACAATGTGGGACTTGCTGCAGGAAATCTATCGTGAGTTTGGAAAGTATGAAGACTGGCTTTGCCAATATACTTTCAAGGGCATTGAGGGGGCAAAGAAGATTGCCGGAATAATGGAAAAATTCAGAAACAATCCGCCTAAAAAACTTGCAGGATCGCCGATAGTTGTTTACAAGGATTTTAACAAGGGAAGCAATTATGCACCTGAAGTTAAGCTGGCTAAATCTAATGTGCTTCAATATATTGCAAAAGACGGCACAATGGTTTCTCTTAGACCTTCCGGTACAGAGCCCAAGATAAAATTCTATTTTGAAACACGTTGCAAAGAGGGAGAAGATCCTGTTAAGAAGAAGGCTCTTCTGGATAAAGAATTTTTACAGAAATAATTATTTGCGTGTATGGCTGTACGCCGGCAAATTTCAGAATTTAAAAATTAGATAACATAATGGGAAAATTAAGTTCAAAGAGAATCTGGCAGATTGCTCTGATAATGTCTTTTTGGTTTGTCATATCCTTTATAACTAACATTTTAGGACCGCTTATTCCGGACATCATCAGCAATTTCTCTCTTAAGAATCTGGCTCTGGCCGGCTTTATACCAACCTCATTTTTTGTGGCTTATGCAGTAATGTCCATTCCTGCGGGTTTGATGATTGAGAAGTGGGGTGAAAAGCGTGTTTTGCTCTTTGGATTTTTAATGCCTTTTATTGGTTCATTGCTGTTTGCTTTTTTGCATACTTACCCGGTTCTCCTTTGTTCATGTTTTATAATAGGCTTGGGAATGGCTATGCTTCAGACAGTTCTGAACCCGTTACAAAGGACGGTAGGTGGAGAAGAGAACTATGCGTTTGTTGGTGAACTTGGGCAGCTAGTTTTTAGCTGTGCTTCTTTTATAAGTCCGATGGTCTACACTTATTATGTGAAAAATCCAATGTCAATCGCACCGCCAGAATTGCCGTGGGTATCTCTGTATTACCTGTTTGCAGTGATTTTGATTTTTATGATTGTTGCGGTTTTGCTTTGCAAGTTTCCTAAAATTGAACTTAGAAATGATGAAAAGAGCGGCACTAAATCCTCTTATTTTGAGCTATTTAAGAAGAGATATGTATGGCTTTTTGCCCTTGGAATTTTCTGTTATGTTAGTACGGAACAAGGAACTTCTATTTATATGAGCACATTTTTGGAAAAGTATCACGGGGTTGATCCTCAGATACTTGGTGCGCATACGGTTGCTTATTTCTGGGGCTCAATGCTGGTTGGATGCGTGCTTGGTCTTGTTCTTTTAAAACTGTTTGACAGCAAAAAACTTTTGCGCTGCAGCGGTTATTTAGCTTCAGTGCTTTTAGCCGTTGCATTATTTGGCTCCCGGCAGACGGCTCTTTTCTGTTTTCCCGCAATTGGATTCGGCATCTCTATGATGTACTCTATAATATTCTCATTAGCACTTAATTCCGCAGCAGAACATCATGGCTCGTTTGCCGGCATACTTTGTTCTGCAATAGTAGGCGGTGCCGTCGGTCCGTTGTTAGTTGGGCTTCTGGCTGATGCAACAGGGAGTTTAAGGATAGGAATGTTTCTTATCTTTGCATTCATTTTTTACATGACCTCTATTGGATTTTGGGCAAAACCTATAGTGTCCAACAAAACGGTGCTGGATAAAAAAGATGTTTAAAATATTACCTAAGGGGTTGTAGCTCAGTTGGCTAGAGCGCAGCGTTCGCAACGCTGAGGTCGCGGGTTCGATTCCCGTCAACTCCACGCAAAGGGCAGGCTTTTTAGGCCTGCCTTTTGCGTATAGCTGACACCTGCTTTAATTTATATCTGCCTGTATTTTCTTGAAATTTCCAGCTTCTTCCCATCTGCTATTACGTATGTTGCCGTTCTCTCTGTTATATGGAGAGTGTTAACTATATATGAGCGATGTATCCTTTCAAATTGTTCATCCATGACCTCGCTCCATCTGGAAATTTTCATTTTAGTTCTGTATGATGTATCTCCTATTGTATGTATCCAAACTTCATCATCATTTGATTCAATATAGATTATATCATTTATTTTTATTGTGATTTTCTTTCTATCGGAAATAAAATCAAATGTTTTATCACTTTGGTGTGTTTCCCGCGACGATACATTGAATATCTTTATTTCTAAGTAGCTATTAAGAATAATTAATGCAGCAGCAATCAATAAAATGAATACTGGATTTAATAGAATAGCATCAGGTTGTTGTGTCTTCCGCAGATACCACTGTGCGCAAAATATACCTAAGTATATGACAGTTAGGACTGTTAATGTAAGAAATATTGAATTTTTTATCCCTTCTTTCTTGTTCTTAAAAGATATATCCTTCTTAAGATATTGAGCAAGAAGAACTCCGGGAAGTAAGGAGCATGATATAAATATTGCTTCAATGAATTTATAGTTTTTGCTTAGCAACATTAGGCTAAGCAAAAGAATGACTATTCCCCAGTATACAATATGAAAGGTTAGTTTATTCATATTAATGTTTTTTTCTACTACAAAAATGGCAATTTAATTTTTATAAAAACATCTGTCGTGACTTCAAAAGGTGATATAAATGGATTTGACACATGGATAGCGGGTTTTAAAAATATCATTTTTCCTATTTGCACATATTTTTGCACTTGAAAGATATGAAACGCGTTTCTTTCCAAAACAATAAGTGCTTTTTTAATAACTAATTATTAACTTAAAAAATTAAAACTATGTTTCAATTATTTTATGCTGGTGGACCATTAGGAATGTCCATAATAACTATTTTATTTGTAGCAGTTTGTCTTTCTGCATGGAAGGCTCCAGCTTGGGTAAAAGAGTTCGGAATTTTGGCTATGTTGGCTGGTGTTGTTTACAGTATGTTGGGTGCAGTGCAAGTATGTGCAGCAATCCAAGTTGCAGGGGTACCTCCTGCAAGTGTCATGGCCGGCGGAATTAAAGTGGCGTTTATCCCGGTAATTTACGGTATTGTAGTTTATGCTATCTCCTTGGTTATTCGTATTATTCAAAAGCCAAGAATATAACATGGGAGATGTATTGCCTGCGCTGTAAATCAGCATGTTACAAAAGAAGTCCTTCTTGCAGAGGGACTTTTTTTGCTGTTGTTTGAGACACAGAGCTTCCCGCATGTCTTTTTTTGCAGTACATAGAAATGTTATATTTGCACAGGTTGTGCATGTAATTAATGTTTGGGCATACATATTTTAACTACAAATAATATGACAAAGACAATTTATATGGCAGGTGGATGTTTCTGGGGAACAGAGCATTATCTTAAGATAGTGAATGGGGTAGTGAACACTGAGGTGGGGTTTGCAAATGGGCATACGGAGAATCCATCTTATAAGGATGTGTGTACAGACAGGACCGGTTTTGCGGAGACTGTTAAAGTTGAGTATGACCCGCAAGTGCTGCCGCTGGAGAAGTTGCTTGATATTTTCTTTAAGGCAATTGACCCTACAAGTCTGAACAAGCAGGGGCATGATATTGGAACTCAATACCGTACGGGTATTTATTATGAAGACAGTGATGATAGAAATATTATAGAGGAAGCTGTCGGGAAATTAGCTAAACTATACACAAAACCTATTGTGCTGGAGGCTATCCCTTTGCAAAATTTTTACAATGCGGAAGATTATCATCAGGATTATCTTGATAAGAATCCAACAGGTTATTGTCATCTTGGCCAAGACCTTTTCATTTATGCCAGGAAAGCGAATTAATGTTTAAAAATTTTGTCCTTATTGGTGTCGCGTAAATGTTTTTTTGTAGATTCGCAATTGTTAGCCTCGTATTAGACATGAAGCGGACATTTTATATTGCTGTTCTACTATTCATTTCTTTTTCTTGTTACTCTCTTAATGCATTTGCAGAGTCTTATGTAGAGGGTCCGGAAATAGAGATTTCAGATGTGCATGATGTGGCCTCATCAAGTAAAGATACTTTACTTATTTACCAATCAGATTCGATAGTATTTCTTGCAGATAGGTTTTATCCTCCCTATGAGTTTATAAACAGCAAAGGGGAGTCTGCGGGATTCAATATAGATTTAACCAGACTTGTTATGAAGCGTCTGGGAATCAGTAAATTTCGGATTTTATCCATGGATTGGCCTGATGTGCTAAAATACTATGACAGACATAACCAGTCCGTTATCATTGGGATGAACTGGACGGTAAGAAAAAGCCAGAAGTATAATTATGGACCTATTCATAATTATCTAAAACATTGTGTTTTGTATAGGCGAGGAGATAACAGGATAACATCTTTTTCTCAACTTGTTGGCAAAAAAGTTCTTGTTGAATCAGGCACAAGCATGGAGGAAATGCTTATAAGTGTTGGACTTGGGAAGGAAGTTATATCGGTAAATGATTATGGTCCGGGCATATTTAATTTATCCAAAGGAAAATATGATGCCGTTGTATGTGAGGAGGCCGTTGCGAATTATTTTCTGAATTCCCTGAAAATCAAGAATATTAGAATCGCTGATATGCACCTTCCAATTCAGAGATATTGTTTTGTCGGGCGTGATACTGCTCTTATGCGCAGAATAGATAACGTGCTGGAAAGTATTAATGCGGATGGAAACTTTGAAGCATTGACTGAAAAATGGTTCCATCATAATAGTCATTTTTATGTTCCGGTGGCGGTTTATGTTATTCTTGCCGTTCTTCTTTTTGCAGCTATTATTCTTGCCCTCTTTACATGGTTATTAATAAGGCGTGTGGATCAAGCAAAGTCCGCGTTAAACGGGCGCGGTAAGCAAATGGCGCTGGCTCTTAAGTCTTCCGGCGTGGTCTATTGGGAATTTGATGTTAAATCAAATATCTTAAGAACGTATAATGACCCGGGTATGAACTTTAATGACGGGAAGGAAATTGATCAGGATGAATACTTCAAAAAAGTGAAGATTAGAGATATCAGAGATATGCAGCTTATGGTATATAAACTAAAGTGCGGAAGTAATGAAAACTTATATTCAGAAGTTCAGCTTTGGTATGAATGTGATAATAAATGGCATTACTGCACAACTACTGCAAGCCCGCTTGAGGTTGGAAGAGATGGCGTTGTGACTAAGTTTGTTGGATTTAGACGTGATAATACCAAACTTGTAGAGGTGCAGCAAGAGCTTAAGGTAGAGATGGAGAAGGCAAAGGAGGCTGATAAACTTAAGTCTTCTTTTCTTGCAAATATGAGTCATGACATCAGAACACCTCTTAATGCAATTGTTGGTTTTGCGAATCTTCTTCAGGAAAAGGATAATGCGGAGAGCCGGGATGAATATATTGGACTGATAAATGCAAACAGCGAACTTCTGTTGAGATTGGTAAACGATATTTTGGACCTTTCAAAAATTGAGGCTGGTGCTGTGCAAATAGCTGAGCAAGAATTTGATATGTCTATATGCTTTGCTAATATATTAAATTCTGTCATGAGTAAAGTCCCTGTAGGGGTGAAACTTGTTGAGAATAATCCATATAAAGAGTGTATTATATTTTCTGACAGGCAGAGGATAGCACAGATACTTACTAATTTTATCACCAACGCAATAAAGTATACAATCCACGGAACAATCACAGCTTCATACGTTTATGAGAACGGAGGAGTTAAACTTTCAGTATCGGATACAGGCATCGGCATTCCTGAGGAGAAGCAACATCGTATATTCCAAAGGTTTGAGAAGTTGGATAATTTTGCAAAGGGAACCGGTCTTGGGCTCTCTATATGCAAGGCAATAGTGGATACTTGTGGTGGAAAGATAGGTTTTTTCTCCAAAGAAAATCAAGGTTCTACGTTCTGGGCATGGATACCATGCAAAAAACGGGAATAAAAAGAACCTTTTGAAAATTTATCTATTTCCCTGCAACCTTTTGTACCTTTCTGCAGTCTAACTAGAAATAATTAAAAATTAACTATAAAAACTTATTATTATGGAAAGTACTTTAGTTCCTATTTTTGTGTGCTTTTTATTGCCGGTGGCAATTGTACTGATAGTTTATCTGTCACGCTATCGTACTCAACAAAGTAAAAATGAATTGATAGCCAAAGCGTTAGAAAAAGGAGTCCCTTTGGATCCCAATTTTTTTAAGATTGCTCAAGAAGCAAAAATTAAAAGAGAAAATCCAATGAAGTTGTTCACCTGGGGAGTTTCTCTTGTAGGATTAGGTTTGGGAGTTTTCTTTTTGCTTTATTTCATTTTAAATGTACAGCCGGAAGTTGGCGCCTATGCGCTTGGATTTGCATGCAGCGGACTGGTTCCTGCTCTTGTTGGCGTCGGGCTTCTTGTATCATTTTATGCTGGACGATACTATAAGAAACAGGAAGAAGAGCAAAAGAAATCCGATAGTTCTAAATAGCTCTCTATCAAATTGCTGTGCGGTAATTTGCACAAATTTTCATAAGATTTAATTTAGTTTGTCAATTGGACAAAGCAGAATTCACGGTATTTGTCAGGGAGCAGCAGGAACCTTTAAGGAGATTCCTGCTTAACCTGTCCGGAGGAGATGGAGCTCTTGCAGATGATATTGCGCAAGATGCTTTTATTAAGGCCTATACGGGACTATCGTCTTTTCAGGGCAGGTCAAAATTGTCTACCTGGCTCTTTAGAATTGCCTACAACTGCTTTTATGACCAGATGGGCAAACGGGTGAGACTCAGTGAGGTACAGCTCCCGACAGATAGAAAAATTGACGGCGCGGACCGCGCTTCTGACCCTATGGTGGTGCAAAGTGCAGGTTCAGACAGGATTACGGTCAGTAATGATATAAACGGAGCTTTAAGGAATCTTGCGGAAAATGAGAAAGCGGTGCTCTTGTTGTTCTATATGGAAGAGAAGAAAATCTCTGAGATTGCGGTGATTACGGGAATGAAGGAGAATACCGTAAAGTCCCATTTATCCAGAGGAAGGGAGCATTTAAAAGTGTACCTCAAGCAAGCAGGTTACGGTGAATGAGTGCGCTAGTTTGTATGTGCAAAAATGAGATGAGTTGTATAATATGTAGTGCATAAGTTAGATAATATTAAATTTGCAATATGTTAAGCGATAAAGAAATAAAGAGTTTTTTTGATGCGGGCAAGCAGCACCTTGATGGAGAGGATTTTACAAAGAAAATCATCTCCCAGCTGGATTATTATCCGCAGCCGCAAGCAAAAAAAGAACAGTCGGAGTGGACACACTGGATTGTGCTAATATCTCTTTTTCTGGGAGTTGCATTATTTGTGATTTCCGGCGGTGCATCTTTTATATTGCAGCATTCAATTGATTTATTTGCCGGTATTTCCAAATTAGAGCCATCTTCTGCGGCCTCTGCAATTTGTGGAATATCATCTTTTTTTGCCAACGAAATGAACATCGTCAATTTGCTGTCTTTGATTATTTTGCTTTCAATTGTAGCGGGCGGAATTATAGTGATTAACAAGTCTCAAATATCAGCATTCGGAAGATAGCATGGAAATGCTAACAGATAATAAAAACGGCCTCTGATTTGTTTCAGAAGCCGTTTTTGAATTTAGTGAATCGGGAGGGATTCGAACCCTCGACCCACAGCTTAGAAGGCTGTTGCTCTATCCAACTGAGCTACCGATCCGGTATGAGTTCCGCAGTTGCTGCCGGTATCTGCCCGGCGCCGCGAATCTCCTTCCGATTTTTAGGCTGCAAATGTAAACATTTTTTGCTTATTGTAAAATTTTACTCCCGACAGATTAATCCTTTGTGCTCTCCGGAGTCTCTTTTTTCTTTTTATTGCCCAATGACTCAAGTACAACAACAAGCGCAATACCAATGATTATAAAAATTATTGCCATTCCAACTTGCGGAGAGACGCCTATTATTTCCGCAAACTTTCCGGGTAACACGGGTAATGATGTATCTGTTCCAACGGAGTGCTGTACAACTTTTTGCCACGGCCACACCCTTATAAGTGAGCCAACCATAAAACCGCTCAGAAGCGCAATAGTCTGTGCGTAAAACTTTTTCAGAAGCCAGCTTAGCAGGTGAGAGAATGCGATAATTCCGGTGACAGCCCCAATTGCAAATAGTAACAGTATCGGTATGTTGAATGAACTAAGCGCATTCATAACAAATTCGTATTTAACAAGAAGCAGCAGCACAAAGCTTCCGGAAATTCCGGGAAGTATCATTGCGCAAATTGCTATGGCGCCGCAAACCATTATAAACCACCATGCGTCAGTTGTTTGAGTAGGGGAAGCCATGCACACAAGTACCGCTATTGCAGTACCGGCCAGCAGGCAAATTATTGTTCCAATGTTCCACTTTTTTATCTCTCCAAAAATATAGAAACAAGAAACCAATATCAGTCCAAAAAAGAAACTCCACGTTGCAATAGGCTGATATTTAAGTAAATATACCATCAACTTTGCCAGCGAGAATGCACTTATCAGAATGCCTATCAAAATACATGAAAGAAATGCAAGATCCGTTGCCTTTGCAAATTCTCTGAATTTTCCCCTAAGTAAGAGCTTAAGATTTGTGATGTTAAATGATTTAATTGATTCTATTAATTCTTCATAAATGCCTGTCAAGAAGGCTATTGTACCTCCACTTACCCCCGGTATGACGTTAGCCATTCCTATTCCAATTCCCTTAAGCGTAAGGATTGAGTATTTTGCTAAATTGCTCATTATTTGTTATTTGTAGGTTTATTCGTTTTGCTTTTTTTAATTTTCTTTAGACATGCAATGCCCTCCTTTGCCTCTGTGCAATTTTTATCCAGCATAAGAGCCTTCCGAAATAGAATTTCCGCCTGTCCGTAATCCCCAAGTCCCATGTAAGCATCTGCCAGTCCGATGGTTCCTGGAATATTTTTCTTCTCTATCTTTTCAAAATCCGTGAAGTATTCAACAGCGTTTTTAAATTCCTCCAGGTTTAAAGAGACAATTCCCAAATTGTATAGCGCAGAGGAATTTTCACGGTTTAAAGATACTGCATATTCAAATGCATCTACCGCCTCTTTCAACCTCTTCTGTCTTGCGTAAATTGTTCCTATGTTAAACCAGTTAATATCGTCAAACGGATTCATTTCCAAGTATTTCTGATAATTCTCCACAGATTTGTCCAGCTTTCCAATCTTCTCATAGCAATACGCATAATCATTATATATGCCCGCAATATCTTCTTCATCTTCCTTGCAGTTGTTTTTTTCATCCCACTTTTTTGTCAACTCATTTGACCTGTCGAGATAAAAAATTGCCTCACGATAGTTGCCTAGTTCCATGCAGTCTTGCGCAATTGCGTAAACCGAATCACATATATTTTCTGGACAAGCCTCAATTCCAATTGCTTTATTATATGAGTCTCTAGCGTCCTTCCACAATTTTCTTTTAATGTATATTCTGCTGTACAGCAAATAAATTTCAGAGTAATCAGTGAACGTATCTTTGTATCTGTCTAACAGAGAGATAGCATCTTCAATCTTGTTGCCGAGTATAAGGGAATCACAGTATTTAACCATCAGCACTGGAGAGTATGAGTACTTCTCAAATGCTAGTGCTGAGACAGTTGCGGCCATGACGGGATCTTCTCTGTCTATGTATGATTCTATGATAAAATCGTATTCATCCTCTGAAAGTTCAATGGATGAATAAGTGCCCTTTTTATATGCTGCATCAAACTTTTTGAATAGAGCACGGAAACGTTCAAATTCCTGCGCTTCAAAATCTGAATTATGATATTTGCTGTTCATTTTCCCCTCCTGCTTTAATAACCTTAACGTAATGGAAAATCTGTTTCACGTATTCTATCTCATCTAGCGTACTTTTGTATTCTCCCTCCAAAACCATTGAGTATAAGGACAGTGCAGAGGAACGCATTCCAACTGAAAATTTGGATTTTGCTCTTTTTGTTATGTAGTCAAATTTAAAATCGCTGCGGCTGTTAAAGTTTATAAATAAGTCGTACACATGACTGAAAAACTTTGCAGATCTGTGAATATCTGGTATTCCGGTCCAGCTTAGATAGTTCTTTGTGATTATTGTAATATTTTGATTTTTCCCAAGCTCTGGGTATGTCACAAGAATTTTCTTTAATGCATTCCTCTTGGATTCCATGACAAGACCCTTGTAGGGTATGTTCTGAGAGCCTATGCACTCAATAATCTGATTTAAAGCATCTCCGGACTCTACAGACTTAATATTATATGCAAATCCTATAAGATTTATATCCTCCAAGTTATGATACTCAGCAGGTATATCCCTGGACGGCGTCAAAGGAAATCTCTTGTTTAGATATGTTCTTAAAGCATTAAGCATAATTGATGCAGATAATCGCCGCAAAAATAACAAAAATCCCGCCAATCTCTTGGCGGGATTTTTTATTTGAATAACAGCTGGTTATTCTTGTAGTCAATTTTGATTTTTTTACCGGATGATATTTCTCCGCTAATCAACTTTTCTGCGAGGGTGTTGATGACCTCTTTTTGCAGAAGACGCTTGATAGGGCGGGCACCGTAGGCGATATCGTATCCCTTGTCTGCCAGATAGTTAAGAGTGTTTTCTGTGAAGCTTAGGGTAATGCCTTTCTCTTCCAAAGTTTTTTCTATCTGGTCGATTTGTAACTTTAATATGCCTTTAACTTCCTCTTTTCCAAGAGGCTGGAACATTATGATTTCATCAATTCTGTTCAAAAATTCCGGTCTTATGCTCTTTTTAAGAATTGCCATTACTTTCTCTTTACACTCTGCCATCATCTGCGTTTTGTTGCTCTCATTTATCTTGGACATATAGTCCTGGATAATGTCCGCACCAACGTTGCTGGTCATAATCAGAATGGTATTCTTAAAGTTGACGGTTCTTCCCTTGCCGTCTGTAAGCCTCCCGTCATCAAGTACTTGTAGAAGTATGTTAAAAACATCGGGATGCGCTTTTTCAATTTCGTCAAACAGAATAACCGAGTATGGTTTGCGCCTTACCGCCTCTGTCAGCTGGCCTCCTTCATCATATCCAACATATCCCGGAGGCGCTCCAATTAAACGAGTTACAGCAAAGCTTTCCTGATATTCACTCATATCTATCCTGGTCATCAGGTTCTCATCATTGAACAAAAATTCTGCAAGAGCCTTTGCCAGCTCAGTTTTTCCAACACCGGTTGTACCCATGAACAAGAAAGAACCGATTGGCCTCTTCTCACTCTGAAGCCCTGCACGTGAACGCCTTACAGCATCAGCGACAGCTTCTATTGCCTCATCTTGTCCTACAACTCTTTTGTGCAATTCCTCCTCCAAATTAAGCAGCTTATCCTTTTCACTCTGCAGCATTCTCTTTACAGGTATGCCTGTCCATTTTGCCACAACCTCTGCAATATCCTCCGGCTTAACCTCTTCATTAATCAGCGGGTGCTCGTTGCTTTCCTCTTTTTTCTTAAGAACGGCAATCTCTTTCTCCAAACTTGCAACTTTGCCGTAGCGAATTTCAGCAACTTTTGCATAATCGCCGCTTCTCTCCGCCTCATCAGCTTCAAATTTCAGTTTGTCAATTTCTTGCCTCTTGGTCTGTATGCTGTCCAGAAGAGATTTCTCCTCCTTCCATTGTTTATTGTAGATATCTTGCTGTTTTTTAAGAGATTCCAGCTGATTATTAATCTCAGTTAACTTTGGAGATTTGCCCTCTCTTCTGATAGCCTCTCTCTCAATTTCCAGCTGTTTTACTTTTCTGTTCAGCTCATCAATTTCCTCAGGGACGGAGTTCATCTCCAGCCTTAATTTTGCAGCCGCCTCATCCATCAGGTCTATTGCCTTATCCGGCAAGTACCTGTTAGTTATGTATCTGTGAGATAATTCTACTGCGGCAATAATAGCGTCATCCTCAATTTTTACCTTGTGATGGTTCTCATATTTTGGCTTCAAACCCCTTAATATAGAGATACTTTCTGCGGGCGACGGTTCATCTACCATTACCATCTGGAATCTCCTCTCCAATGCTTTATCTTGCTCAAAATATTTCTGATATTCATCTAATGTTGTTGAGCCTACGCATCTTAACTCTCCTCTGGAAAGTGCAGGTTTTAGTATGTTTGCAGCATCCATTGCGCCACTGGTCTGACCCGCTCCAACCAAAGTGTGTATTTCATCTATGTATAGGATGATTTCTCCGTTGCTGTCAACTACCTCTTTTATAACGCCTTTCAGCCTCTCTTCAAATTCTCCCTGGTACTTTGCTCCTGCAATCAACGCTCCCATATCCAAAGAATAAATCACTTTATCCTTAAGGTTTTCCGCAACATCTCCATGCACAATCCTCTGCGCAAGTCCTTCTGCAATAGCCGTCTTACCAACGCCCGGCTCACCTACAAGAATAGGGTTGTTCTTTGTCCTTCTGCTAAGGATTTGCAGAACCCTCCTTATCTCATCGTCTCTTCCAATGACGGGGTCCAGCTTTCCCGCCTTTGCCCTCTGGTTTAGATTGACGGCATAACGGTCAAGCGTTTTTTCCTGTGATTGATTGTTGTTCATTTCCATAATATTATCTCCTTTTTGCCTCTCCGCTGTCCTTTTGCAGGCTCAGTTTCAAAGGTATTGTTATTAATCTCAAATCCTTTACCAGTACCGCATAAATCTCTGAAAAACCTCATTTTGTGACAATCTGGCACGGATTTACTCTTTTTTGTAAGACAAAAATGTTATCTTTGTGTCTAATAGTCAGATGTGTCCCTTGTGGACGCAGGTTATTTAATTAGGAGTCATAGAATAGTGAGAGAAAATCAGGAATATCCGGAGCTGGAAGGCGGAAAGTTTTTGCCCTTGGTGGAGAGTTTTTATACTATTCAGGGAGAGGGATTTAATACAGGCAAACCTGCATATTTCATACGTCTTGGGGGATGTGATGTAGGTTGCAGTTGGTGCGATTCTAAAGAGAGCTGGAATCCTAAAAAATTTCCACCGGTAGATATAGATGTTATAGTGAGGGATGCAGCCATGTGTCCGGCAAAAACAATAGTCCTTACGGGAGGAGAGCCTCTTAATTATCCTCTCGATAGTTTGTGTAAAGCTTTAAAAGATAAAGGTTTGCAGATATTCTTGGAAACCAGCGGGAGCAGTCCTCTGTCGGGAGTATTTGACTGGATATGCCTCTCTCCAAAGAAAAATAAAAAGCCGTTGCAGAAGATATACGGGAAAGCGGATGAGCTTAAGGTGATTATAGAGAGCGCAGAGGATTTTAAGTGGGCTGAGTATAACAGAAAGCAGGCAGGGGAGAAATGCCTTTTGTATTTGCAGCCGGAGTGGAGCAGGATGAGAGTGGTGATGCCGCAAATAGTTGATTATGTGAAAAATAATCCGGAATGGAATGTCTCTTTGCAGGCCCACAAGTTTATGAGAATTCCGTAGCGGCAAATGTTGCTGAGAAGTTGAAACAGGGTGAATTAAAGTTACTTATAGGTATAATAATAATTAATTAAATATTTTATGAAAAAATTATTTGCACTACTGACAATTGCATTGCTTTGCGCAACAACAACTTACAGCATTGCACAAGACAAAGGTGCTCAGAAGAAAGACTCAGGCTATGTTTTTACCACTGATTTGGCCATTCCAATCAGCGGTATTAGAAATCAGGGAAGTTCAGGCACTTGCTGGGCTTTTTCTACAACCTCATTCTTGGAAAGCGAGGCAATAAAGAAGGGAACTGCCGATACAAGCATTGCTCTATCAACGTGGTATACTGTATACAAAAACTATCAGGAAAAATTTGTAAAGTATGTTCGTCTGGACGGAACTCTTAATTTTGCAGAGGGAGGCGCATCAATGGATGTTGTTCACTCCTATCAAGATTATGGCGTTGTTCTGGAGAAGGATATGCCTTGCCTGAGAGGTGGTGAGAAGAGAATCAATTTCTCAGAAATGTTTTCTGTTCTTGACGGTTACACAAAAGGTTTTGTTGCAAACACAAAGCACCAGATTTCCGCTCAAGGTAAATGGATGGCTCCTTTCAACGCAATACTTGATTCTTACCTTGGCACTTGCCCTGAAAAAGTTACTTACAAAGGTATAGAATATGCGCCTAAAGATTTTGTAACCAAAGGGTTAAAGCTTAATATGGATGATTATGTATCAATTAGTTCTTACACTCATCATCCTTTCTATTCACAATTTGCAGTTGAGGTTCCGGACAATTGGCGCTGGGATTTGAGTTACAATGTTCCTCTGAATGAGATGATGGAAATCATTGACTATGCACTTGCAAACGGTTACACAATTGCTTGGGGTTCAGATGTTAGCGAGAACGGTTTCACCCGCGAAGGCATTGCCGTTGTTCCAGATGTTGCAGCTAATGAAAAGGCTGCAGGTTCAGACCAAGAACATTGGGTTGGAAAAGATCCTAATCAGAAGAAGGCCGATATTTATAATCTGAACAAACCGGGAAAGGAGATGACTATTACTCAGGAAATGAGGCAGGAAGGTTATGATAATAAGACAACTACAGATGACCACGGTCTTCAGATTTATGGTATTGCACATGACCAGAATGGTACAAAATATTATATGGTAAAGAACTCTTGGGGCAAGACAGGAAAGTATCAGGGCATCTGGTATGCATCTGTTCCGTTTGTACAATTTAAGACAATGGACTTTGTTGTTAACAAGAACGGCATTCCAAAAGAGCTACGCAAGAAGCTAGGTATCAAGTAATAATAACAAAGCTATTTATTAATAATCCCGACGGAATTATACTCTGTCGGGATATAAAAAAATAATTAAAAATGAAAAAGATTTTTCTTGTTGCAGCAGCTGCGCTATGTGCAGGATTGTTTACTGTTACAGACTCTTATGCGCAGTATAAGTATGAATTTACAACAGTAAATAAAAATCCGGCAACTGCTGTAAAAGACCAGGCCAATACTGGCACCTGCTGGTGCTTTGCAACCGTCTCTTTCCTTGAGAGCGAGGCAATTAAGAAGGGCACCGCTGATACGACCCTGGATCTGTCTGAGATGTATATTGTAAGGTGCAACTACATCAGGAGGCTTGAGGATGATTATTACAGGAGAGGAAAAGGAAATACCGGTCCCGGCGGAGTAGGGCACCAGGCTCTTTGGGTTATGGACCATTATGGACTTATGCCGGAAAGCGCTTATCACGGAATCAATTACGGCATGAATCATCATGACCATTCAAAACTTCAGTTCTCATTGGATTCTCTTATGGATGTTGCAACTAAAGAGAAAAAGGGTATGCCTTATGACCAGGTTAATGCCATTCTTGATAAGTATCTTGGTGCAGTTCCGGAGAGTTTTGAGTATAAGGGAAAGACTTATACAGCCCAGACTTTCAGAGATATGCTTGGGCTTAAAGGTTCTGATTATGTAGAAATTACAAGTTTCTCACATCATCCGTTCTACGCGCTGTCTCCTCTTGAAATACCGGATAACTTTGATCATTATCTGTATTACAATGTTCCTCTTGACGATATGGTTGAAATAATGGATTACGCCATAAAAAAGGGTTACACAGTATCATGGGATGCGGATATGAGCGAGACTTATTTTGCTCACCGCAATCACATAGCTGTTTTTGCACCTGGTGAAGACATTAGGGCAGCAAAAGAGATAAAGGCAAAGTATGTTGAGCAGCCTATAGACCAGGATATTAGAGAGAAAATGTTTATGGATTATACAACATCTGATGACCATTTGATGCATATTACCGGAATTGCAAAAGACAAAGAGGGTGTTCAGTATTTTATTGTAAAAAACTCATGGGGAAAGGTTCCGGGTTATAATGAGGACGGATATGATGATGCCTCTGTGAATTACGTTAAAGCAAAGACAATATCTATATTGGTGAACAAAAATGCTGTTCCTAAAAAATTGGCAAACAAAGCCTTGTTTGAAACGCTGAGCAATCAGTTAAATGTCAAATAGTTTTTGAAGAAAGGAAAATAATAAAATAAAACTGTCGAGATAATTATGTCAATAAGAAAAAATATTCCTAATGCGCTTACATGCGGCAACCTTATAATGGGTTGCGTTGCAATTGAATTTGCGGTTGAGTGCAATTTTGAAATGGCTCTTGTCTGCATGATTGTCTCTGCAGTTTTTGATTTTTTTGACGGAATGGCGGCAAGAGCCCTTAACGCACATTCTCCAATAGGGAAGGATTTGGATTCACTTGCGGACATGGTTAGTTTTGGTGTCTCTCCCGCTTTAATTTTCTCATACGGAATGGATTGTGGTATTACGGGCAATAGATTTCTAATTTTTATTCCTCTTTTGATTGCCGCATGTTCTGCTTTAAGACTTGCAAAATTTAATATAGATACCAGGCAGGCAACAACGTTTATTGGACTTGCAACTCCTGCCAACGCACTGTTTGTTGCTTCTCTGTTTTGTACAAGCAAATTTTATCCCGCTATCTGGCATTTTTGGCATATTGTACCTTGGTTGCTTGGAATCCTTGCAGTTGGTTTGTCTCTGCTTCTTGTTAGCGAGATACCCATGTTTTCATTTAAGTTTAAGAACTTTACGTGGAAGGATAACAGTCTTAGATTTGTATTTCTTGCCATAGCAGCGGTGGAGGGACTTGCTACTTTAATTTGCGGATTAAGATGGAGCGCCGTTGTATTTCTTGTGTTTGCAACTTATATAATTCTTAACCTGTTGTTACTTATTAAAAGGACCGCATAAGGCAGAATAAATAAATTTTGATAAAATGGAATTTGTTTATACTTTTGCAGTCCCAAATCGATAGGGAATGACTTGCTAGCTCAGCTGGTA
This sequence comes from Candidatus Egerieousia sp., assembly GCA_035403105.1. GTDB lineage: Bacteria > Bacteroidota > Bacteroidia > Bacteroidales > UBA932 > Egerieousia. The sequence goes on from DAONEN010000001.1 coordinate 47,260, forward strand.
GAGCACGACACTCTTAATGTTGGGGTCCAGGGTTCGATCCCCTGGCAGGTCACAAAAAAAAAGTCCGGTTTTTTACCGGACTTTTTTTTTATTTGTGAACATCTGTTACTTCAATAAAAAACTGAATGTGCTTCCATGCTTTGGTTCAGAATCAATTTGAAGCTCGCTGCCAAGATGTTTTAGAATACTCTTGCACAATGTCAGACCAAGTCCAAGCCCCTGCTTAAATGTATCTACTTTTTCAAATGGAGAGAATATTCTCTCTTTGTCCTCTTTGCTTATTCCAATGCCGGTGTCTTTAACATAAAAAAGGATACTATGGTCTTTATTAGGAGTATAGCCAATTGTAATACCGCCCTTTTCCGTAAATTTAAGCCCGTTTGAAATAAGGATAAACATAACTTGTTTTAGCAAGGCCTCATCCGTTGCTATGACGTGCTCTTCTGCAGGAAAAGAAGTATTTATATAGAGTCTTTTTTGCAAAATATCTTTGATTGTAAAAGACCGTTCCGCTGCGTATTCTTTTAAATCCTCAATAAAACTGTTTAGCTTAATCTCCTGCTTTGAGACTTTAACCAATCCGGCTGAAAAAGATGAAATGCAGAGAATGTTGTCTATAAGAGTTTTTAAAAGTTCATTATTCTGCTTTATTACAGGCATGAATTCTTCTCTTTGCTTTTGATTTTCACTGTTTACGTACAAGTCTGTGAATCCGATTATTGAATTAAGAGGAGTGCGGATTTCATGGCTGATGGAGTTTAAAAAATCATCTGCATCTTTCTCTGCCTGAATAGCTTTTTTATTTAATTCCGATAATACAAATTCTTTCTCTTTTAGGTCTGTGATATCCATATTCAAGTCTATGAAATACGGATGATTTTTCTCCTTAAAAGCAGCGTCGTAATCGCTCTTGAAAATATTTACCAGCGTCCATTTCTTTTTTCCGTTAGGCAATGTAATCATTACAGTGGTTACAAGCGGCGGAATTTTAGAACCAGGTCTTGGGTCTTTTGCAACGCTGGAGGTGTAATTTCTGATCTCTGTAAATGCTTCACCTTCAGTATGTACAAACCTACTGTTTGAAGTGGCGTTGCTGTTTTCGCCAAGGTTTTTAAACCAAGAACCCGTCGCAAACATTATTTTTCCATCCAAGCTATATGACGCTACACCAACGTTTGAATTTGCAGATGCGGTCCTAAGCCTTTTCTCAATCTCTTCCTGCTCATCTTCATTGCTCTCTATGTCGGTAATGTTTGCGGCAACAACAATGTAAGAGTATTTTTTTTCTGTAGTTCTTCTTATGATATATTTGAAAATATGCTCAGAATTTTCTGCGTTTGAATCGTCCCCGTCTAAAAAATAGGCATATCTGTTTAAAAACGTATCTATTTGATTACTAATGCTTTCTCCTGGCTTAAGATTTTTAATCACATCTGCAGTTGTGCCGTCAAACGGATTCTCAAAAAGATTTACGCACAACATTCCGCCAAGGGTTATGTTATTATCTTTCTCTTCCCCCTTTATAATTATTTTTTCCCTGATTCCGTTTGAATTGTATAGGGCAAAACTCAACCCGGAATCTTTGCTGATATTTTCTATTCTATGGTGGTATTCAGTGATTTTAGCTTTAAGTTTTTCATTTGTAAGGCCAGCTGTTGATTTAAGAATAATTATCACAAGCAACACAATGACCAGCAGTAGTGTTACTCCCGACAGTGCATAAATTGATGATATGGTACAAACGTTCATTGTGATTGTTCTTGATTTTTACATTCGGCCCGTTTTGCAGGTATCCTGCACCACACGGTATTTATATCTTTTCCAAATTGTTTCTCAATGCTAAACTCTAGCCTGCCCCCAAGTATTGAAGCAAGATGATGCGCAATATATATTTCCAAACTTGTTTTTGCAGCTTTTTTGACAAGCGTCTTATAATTATTTGAAATCATCTCCGCTTTGCTCGGCGGTGTGCCGCTGTCTGTAATCGCAATGAATAATTCAATTTGCTCTCCTCTCTCTCTCTCCTCAGGTTTCTCTCTGACAGTGAACACAATAGAGCCATCATGGGTCCTTTTGGCGGAACTGATAGCAAGGTCTCTCACTATCTCTTTCACCAATCTTATATCAATGGATAATTTGCTCTGAACGGTCGGGTGGTACTCAACAAAGACATTCTCTCTTAACATGGCTCTGAATTCTTCAACAACTTCCGCCACTATTACACCAGGATCAACGTCGCTGAATTTTTGTACGTATGCATCAGACTCAATTCTTGAAATATTAATTACCTCAGATATTGTAAGCAAAAGTTCTGCATTGCTTCTGGATAATTCTTTCATCAAATGCTTCTTTTCTTCCTCTTTTGAGGCGCAGAATATCTTTGCAGTATCTAAAAGAATATCATCAAGAGGCTGCTGAATCTCTGTGCTCATGTTTACAATAGATTTGTTCTTAAGGTTTTCCGCAGATCTTGTCTTGTGCAGGGATTCCAATAATTTTATCTCTCTGTTGACTTGTTCATCAATATTGAATAAGACAATTTCGGTCATCATCTTCCCTTCATCCGGAGAGTATTCCGTTAGAATTCCGTAAAATCTTATGTAGTGTGTTACTCCGCCAAAAATTATTCTCAAATTTGCAGTAACATCAATTTTGTCTTTATTCTCTTTAGTGTTATTGATATTATACCCGTAATACTTTGCATATTCCTTTTCATTGAACTGAATATTCCTAATTCTGTTCATAAAGTTTGTTACTTTGACAAATTCTTCTGAAGGAGCATTTTTAAAACTTTCTCTGAATGTGACTCCCGGTTTTACGTAAAGCAGGTCATACCACGCATTTGTAACGTTATATGAGTTGTTGAATGCATTAACGGTTGCAACTGCAATATTTGCCTTATCCATTGCAAGCTGAAACATATTATACATTGCGCTCCTTGCGCTGCTGGTGGCTATATCCTCGCTCTTATCAATGACCGTCCCAATATATCCTTTGATTTTAAAAGATGTTATTTTTCTTATTCTTACTAGAAGATCGGAATACTTTGAGCTTTTTGTATGATATTGTATATCAAGTACTCCATATTTCTTAAGATGATTGAAATCTTCCTTTGGAATAACAGATGAAGACTCAAAAAGATTAAAACCCTTGTATTCGCAGTTTTCGATATTTTTAAAAATACTTTCAAATTCAGAATTTACATCCTCTATATAACCTCTCTCTGTCATATAAAAAAACGCAACAGGAAGGCTGCTATTCAGCGTTTGAAATTCATCACTGACAGTTGAGAAATCTTTGGCAAGAGAAACCCTTTCCGCTCTTATTTTTTTTCTCTTAAGATACAGATAGACAATGCCAATGATGAGAAGTATGTCAATTAAGGCAATAATCATTTTAAATCTTTAAGAACAAACCAAAACGTTGAACCATCACCTTCATTTGATATGACGCCAAGGTCTCCGTTTAAGTGTCTTACAATACTCTTACACAAAGATAGACCTAAGCCGGTTCCCATGGAATAACTATCAAATTTTTCAAACTTGTTAAAAATTCTCTCTTGGTCTCTGTCCGATATTCCGCAGCCGGTATCCTTCACGTAGAAATATATCCCATTCTCTTGAGGCTGATAGCCAAATGTGATTGTTCCGTTCTTAGTAAATTTAACTGCATTTGAAAGCAGGTTAACCATTACTTGTCTAAAATTCCATTCATCTGTAACTATTACATTATCTTCTAGGGGAATTTCTGCAAAGATCTCTATGTTTTTGGCCGTCAGCCGCTTTTCATTATGAAGCATGTGAACGGTTGCAGTCTTAAGTTCTCTGAATAAACCGTTTAACTTGACCTCGTCTTTTGAAAATTTGTAAAGTCCGGAATCGATTTTTGCTATAGAAAGAATATTATTGAACAGTTCAATAAGCACATTATTATTTCTCTTAATAATGCTCGTTATATTTTCAACCTCTTTTGGATTTTGTTCTGTAAGTAACATCTTTGAGAAACCAACAATTGAAGTTAACGGTGTCCTAATTTCATGGCTGATGGAGTTTATAAATCTATCACTATCCTGGTAAGCAATGTGTACCTCTTTAACCTTTCTCTCCTCTATGATTTCTTTAACTTTATCCGCTGTAATGTTAAAGTTAATATCTACAACTACAGGGCCTGAGGCTTCTGACGTCTCTCTTAAAAATATGCTCTCCCTTATCCATTTATTTCTGCCGTTTGGCTGATTCTGAAGCTGAATGTCATTTGTAAACGATCCGGCTTTTCCTTTAATCAAATTCTGTCTAAAATCTGTGATAGCGGCTTTATCACCCTCTTTTAGATTAATATAGGAGGGCTGAATTAGTCCCGATTTATTGACTTTCTCACCAAGATTGCTGAACCAGAATTCAGTAGCATAACCTTCTCCGGAAATTATATTATAGCACGCAATGCCAATATCGGTTGTGCTAATTGCATAATTTATTAATGAATCCAGTTTCTCCTTTTGTTCAACTTCTTGGATCTCTGATGTGATATCGGAAATGACCATCATGTATTTATAAGGGGTGATTATCTCACCAATGATAGGGCTAACCATAAAGCTGATCCTCTTTGGGGTGCTTATCTCTCTTGTGACTTCTCTCTTATTCCTTATATTATTTACATCACTATCTGTAAAAATAGATGTTGTATACAGATTTTCGGGAAGATACTTTTCAATAGCACTTCTGATTTCTTGTTCTTTTGTCTTTATTATGCTAAATAATTTATTGCCCCTTCCGTCATAGACTGCAAAGTTTAGTTCAGACTCATTGAATAATGAGTTGTATTTTTCATATATTTTTTTGTCCTGATTAATTATGCGCCTGTTATCCACGTTCTTTTTTAAATGCATGAAATACATATAGATAAGTCGTGAGAATATTAACAGTCCAATTAGCAGAATGATAAATAATCCTGCATGTATTGCAATCCAGCTTCTTACAGTATTAACATATCTCACTCCGTAGAAATATTTGACGCCGCCCCCTAACCCAAATCTATTAAGTGCCATTTTATTAATTATGTAATCGCCGTTTTTAAGGACATAAAAATCTGAAGGCGATCTGTATTTTTTGCCTTGGCTAAAGATGTTGCTTATTATCTCACATCCTTTTGCAGCTAATATACTTTCAGAAGGATTGTATCCTCCAACAATGTAATTATTAAAATATTGGAAAGAGTTTATTGAGAAGAGAGGGGACTTTAACTTAGTTGTGAATAAAGAATCAATCTCCTCTCTTGTGTAAGAACTTCCGTCTCCATCATAATTCCAAGCGTATGTGATAAATGCGGTTTTGGCATCCGAGTTAAGAATTACATTTAATATAGAGTCAGCGTTGTTGGAATTTCTAAAAATGGAGGAATACTTGATTCCAGGATACCCTTTTTTCACAGTGCTCTTTAAGAGGGCATTGGCACATAGGCTTTCAATGTATGGGTTATCAATAAATATAATGTGCTTGACTTTTGGTGCAAGCTTACTTATAAGTTTTAGATTCTCATTAACAGGCGTTTGTGATACTACGCCAAATAATCTGTTTCTATATGATACGTTTTGATAATCAACGCCGGAAGATTTTCTAATGCCGGCTGGGATGCTCTTTGAGATTCCAAGCGCCACCACGGGGATTCCTTTCCACACACCTGCAAAAACTCCTGATATATTACATGCTATAGTAGCATCGTCTCCTACTGTAACAATAATATCGGGACGTTTGCTTCCGTAGTTTGTAAGAATTTGTGAAATGACTTTTGTTGCATAACCGTATCCGGATGAGCAGTCAAAATTTAAAAAATAAGTATTGACCGTGTACTCCGGACTTCTCTTTTTTAATTGTGAGGCAAGACTATCCGCGGTGTTTTTTGCCCATAGTACATCTGGAGAAAAAGAACTGATTATTAATATGTTGCGTGGAATAATGGGCTGCCCGTCTAATTCACGTACGCTAGGTATGCTGTCATCGTCTTTTTCAATAATGTAGACATAATCTCCTTTGTTATGAGTATTGCCTGCATCTTTTTCATTTTCATGTAATGCATATACACTGTCTTGTGTGCCAAACTGCGCAAATACATTTACATTTGTAAACATTAAAAGTATGGCAGCCAGAATAGCGCTGGTGTAAAAATGGCTCTTTATTCTAATTAAATTTTTCATTTCTTCTCCTCCTTGTCCTCTGATAATACAGTTTTCAGTTCTTTCTTAAGTTCCGATTCATTTACTGGCTTAGAAATATATCCGTTAAATTGACCATCTCTTACCTGAGCTCTGCTTTTATCTGATGTATAGGCGGTTACTGCAATGATAGGTGTTTTTGTATCTTTCTTTCTTATAGCGGCGGTAGCTTGGAAACCATCCATCTTTGGCATCTTTATATCCATCAGCACCACGTCGGGTTTTTTCTCTAAAGTCATTTTAATAACTTCATATCCGTCGTGAGCATGAAGAATTATATAATTCTTTCTCAAAATGAAGTTTAGCAACTGAAAGTTGTTTTGATTGTCTTCCGCAATAAGAATAACTTTCTGTCCTTTGTTCTTAGAAGTTGTTGCATTCTCCAGCACTCCCTTGATGGCAGATGTGGATTCTGCTGCATAATGCTTTGGAACAATGCACCATACAATGTTGCCTTTGCCCCTTTCCCCTTGTTTGTATCCGATTTCACCGTGAAGAGATCTGACAATAGAGCGGGCAATCGGAAGGTCTAATCCCTGTCCTACATAGGACTCATCTGCAAGATGGTCAAATCTGTCAAATAATCTTGCTCTCCTCTCTCCGGATATGCTCTCTCCGTCATCGTTAGCATACATGTAAACATTGTTTTCTCTCACTTCATAACCAAGCTTGACCGTACCGGCCTTTGAGTGTTCCATAAATGATATGGCGTTGTCGCATAAAAGTTCAATGATGTTTTGAACTCTTGATTTATCTGACAGAAGAATATTATTACCTTGCTTTGCAAACTCAATGTTGATGTTATTATTTTTGGTTTTTTCAGCAGCCTCCGCGGCAACTTGCTCAAATACAGCCTCAAGATTAAATTCTGCCATTTGTTTTTGTGCGCTGTTAGACTCAATGTCAGAAACTGAAATGATTTGCTGAATCATTTTCAAAAATTTATCACTGTTCTCTTCTATGTATTTCTGCAGTTCTTCTTTATTATCTGACGGTGTTGCTTCAACCAGCAGTTCTGCAAATCCTACAAGCGCATTTAGAGGTGTTTTAAGTTCATTCCCCATATTGCTGATAAGCGAGTTCCTCAGCTTTGTAGAGTCTACATATTTGTCATATGTCTTAGAAAGCTCATCCTCTTTTTGCTTCTGTGAATCTATGTCAGAGATTATGGCGTAACACAATACTTGATTCTCTTCTTTATTGAAACTGCTGACAGATATTCTCAGATGAAGCCAATGAGTAGAGTCGTCATTGTTTTTAACTCTGACATCTTTTGAAAATGAAGTTTCAGTTCCTTCTCTAGCCTGGTCGGTAAATCTTATTATGGCTGCAAGATCCTCTTTTACAAGATTATTAAAGCTAGTGTCCAGTTGCGTGCCATTCTTTATTTTTAGGTTATAGAACCATGAATCGGTCCCAATATAGGAGAACTCTTTCTTTGCCAAGTCAAATTTTGCAACACCGTATTTTGACGCGTCCATTGCCAAAAGGAAAGAGGTATTTATCCTATCCTTTTCTGCACGCTGCATATATTCATCTGTATTGTTGACAATTAGAAGAATTATAGCATCTTTGTCTTCTATGGTTTTAGGTATGAATATTGCCCTTTGATATATGTTGCTGTTGTTGACCTTAAAAATGTAATGCTTATCTGCAATCTCTTTGTGTCTTATTTTTTGCAGCGTTGCATCAGATACATAAGGAGAATTGAATATAGAGAACTCCGCGGATTTGTTATAGTCAGGAACCACAAGGGAGAGTTCCTCCTTTGCCTTGGAATTATACTCAACAAATTTGCCAAGATCTGTGAATACTGCAATACCTATTGGAGAATTTTTAAACAATGCGCTGTAATCTTTTAACAGCTTATTGTACAGTTCAACATCCTCTGTGACTTTTTTATTTCTCTTGCGGACTGCAAAATTTATAAGTAGTGCAAATAGCAACAGAAGGGTCAGCAGCGCGGGGAGAATCTTAACGGCATGCTTTGTAAGAAAGCTTGTACGGTCTTCATACATAATGTTGTACTTCTTGCCTGCCAGCTTAATCCCAATCTTGTCCGCAGCAACTTTGTTAACGGACATTTTTTCCGGAGAAATGTATTTCAACTGTATAGATGAAGCGGGCGTGCCGGAAAGAATTTGTTTTAATGAGGCTGCCGTTGCCGCTGCAAGTTTTGGAACACTTATAAAAATTCCGCCAACCATTGGGGTGTTTGCACCTGCAGGTATCTGCTTTAAAATCACGACAGGTACATTGTTGGAATTGTATAAGGAATTGTAACCGGAAGAATTATCTGTACTAAAAGAGTTAATTAGAATTGCCGCATTCTTTTTTGCGAAATTGGAAATAGTAGAATTAATAATATCAGCATTAACTTTCTTTATATCGGAAACTATAAAATTAATGTTTCTTGCACTAAGCTGCGCTTCAAACTTGTTTGTGTTAAGGCAATCTTCAAAAGTCTTTTCTGAAAAATAAATTGCAGTTTTTGTGTTGGGAAACAAGACTTTAAGAGCAATTATGGTAGCTCTAATATTATCTTTTCCAAAGACTCCTGTTACATTATATCCGGCGGTTTCATCTTTAAGAGAGCATATTAAACTGTCGGGAACCGTATGAGTTGCAAGGAAATATGTGTAATCCGCCATTGTTTCATCAGAGGGAGCGCAGACTACAATTGGAATATTCCTGAGTTGAATACCAGATTTCTTTAACACCATCCATGCCTCTGTTCCAACAATAACTACAGCATCAGGGGCTTTATGAATCCTGGAGAACACATCGGAAATTTCTGAAACGCCTTCCGCCAGAGATTGTTTATGTACGATATCTGTGTTTGCTAGGCTGACACTTACGCCGGGTATGATTTTTTTTGCATAAAAGGTAATTTTACTGCAAATCAATTGATTCCATGCGTCATCATAACGGTATGAACTAATGATTTGTATATTCTTCTCCTTACCTGTGCTTTGGGCAAATGCCGGTAAAACTGACATTAGCGCAAGTGCGGCAACAAAGATAGAACTGAACAACTTTTTCATTATGCGTAATTTATTATCCTCTGCTATTTATTCTCCAAAGCATTTTTCAGGTAATTGTTAACGTTTACATCTGATGTCGGACGTATTACTTTTATACCGGTTATGGATTTTCTTGAATTTACATATTCATTGATGGTCATTTTATCTAATTCTACCTTCATATCGGCAAAAGACGCATGGATAAAACCAACTCTTCCATTCTCTACGCAGGCAATTGCCACGTGAGCTATATCAAGTCCTGGAGTAGCTGACATATAACAGATTATATCTCCGCTGCATATTTTGTCCTCACAATCTGCAATCTTCTCTTTTTGGATATAAGTAATTGGTGTTTTGTTAAGATTATTTTCAATTTCCGTTATGTGACTTAGTTCCTCTGCTGAGGTTAATTGTTTATATCTCTGATAGTTGCGGCTCATAAAAAAAATAGGATGACTATAAATATCTCCTCCAAGACTCATTGTGATATCTTTAATGTTGCCAAATTTTTCGCTCTGTCTTATCCACTCGGTTGTATAATGCAAGCGGCTGGAATAACTTCCGATAATCCCATTCCTGTAACGGCTTACTCTTTCATTTTCAGCAAATTGTTGAAATGTGGCCTTTTTGCCGCTCCTGTGTGCGGTAATAGCCAAATTTAAACAAGTTTCCACAAAAATTATACAATCTGTTTGGTGCAAGTTGATGGTTAACTGCTCATTAGAGTCTGCCTTGTCAAGTGTTCCGGCAACATAGGGTGTGCCAATAAGCATTTTGGCCGCCATTATCATCAAATCAGGAACGCTTCTGTCTGAATAGGGTTGCAGTGTTATTAAAATTTTATCTGCAAGATATTTGTCAAGACTAGTTGTCACGATAGAATTCTCAACCAAAACAGGGGTAATGGAATCCAACTGTGAACGTTGTTCTACGCTGCAAAATTGAGCTCTAATGCAATTAATTGGCGCAATTGATAAAGTTAGCACAAACGCTATGCTAATTATACACAGAGCCCTTTTTTTCATAATAGTCTGATTTTAAATAATTTGACTTTTACCTCAATCCACAAATTTAGCAATCTTTTTATATAAAATAAAAAAGAGAGCTGCCTTTTGGCAGCTCTCAATGAACAATAACCCTAAAAACTATTTTGTTGAAGAATGACGCACCAATTGTGCTCGTCTTTAATTTCGCCGTTTTGAATTCCTACGATGTGGTTGTAAAGTTTAATGCATGTTTCAATTCCATCATAGGTATAGCGCTTGCACTCGCTGACATCAATATCCGGTTTATCGTCAATTGATTTAACAGGGGTGATAACAACGGCAGTACCACATTCACCAACTTCTTTGAACTCTGCAAGTTCCTCAGAAGGAACTCTGCGTCTCTCCACCTTCATTCCGAGGTCTTTGGCAGCAACTTCCAGAGATTTATTGGTGATGGACGGAAGGATACTGTTGGAAAGAGGTGTAATATATGTATTGTCCTTAATACCAAAGAAATTTGATGAGGAAAACTCGTCTATGTATTTGTGTTCTATAGGATCCAAGTAAAGAACCGCCTTATAACCTTGCTGTTTTGCAACTTGTCCCGCATGAATAGATGCTGCATAATTGCCTCCAACTTTGTAGCAACCTGTTCCGTGGCCCGCTGCGCGGTCATACTTTCTTGCTATAACACCATTTACGGCAACTAAGTTGCCTTGTCCGGAATAAGAACCAACGGGGGCAACTGCAACGAATAACATTTGTTTTTTTGCCGGAGCAATTCCAAGCTGGGATCCTGAACCAAAAAGAACCGGTCTTATATATAGGGAGGCACCGCTTCCGTAAGGAGGAAGATACCTCTCATTCTCCTTTACCGCCATTATACATAGGTTTGTAAAATCTTCTGTTGTAGGTGCGTCCATTCCAACATATGCAGCGGAAGACTGCATTCTTTTTGCATTCTCATCCGGGCGGAAAAGTCTGATTTTGCCATCTTTGCCCCTAAAAGCTTTTAAACCCTCAAAACACTCAATACCATAATGAAGTGAAGGAGCCAAACCACTTAAAGGGATATTAATATCAGAACTGATAACCGGCTTGCCCCAGATGCCGTCTTCATACGCACATGAAATATATTTATCAGTAGGGGTGAACGAGAAACTTAATTTACTCCAATCCATACTATTGTTTTTTAAATGATTAACTAATTTATTAAATTAATTTACAAACGTTTTCTTTTATTCTATATGCGAATATAGAACCAAAATTGGCATAAACCAAATAATTTTTAAGAAAATCTTTAAATATTTTGAAAAATTGCCAATGGAACATATTGGGCGCTGAAGCAGTAAAGATTAAATTCATATATTTGCAACGTTGTGAACATGAAAAGTGTATTTTTTATTGCAAAAAGATTTTTACCGTCAATATGTGGTTAAACAAATTTATTCATATTATAACAGGAAAGGGTAAAAAGTTCTATCCGCTGTTTATCAGTCAGTCTGATATTGTTGAGAGGTCTGCAGAAATCCTTGTAAAAATACTCAAAGAAGAATCTTATGAGAAGAAAAAGGAGTATGCGCGTGCCATTAAAGTGCTTGAGAAGCAGGGGGATGTTATGGAAACAAAAATTTTTGAGACACTTTACAGAACTTATTCCACTCCATTTGACAGGGAAGATGTTCAAAATTTATGCTCTTCCATAGAGACCTTATTGGATTATATTCATGATTCTGCAAAGAAAGTTGTTATATATCAGCCCAAATATGTGGATAATACGTGGATAGAGATTGGAGAATCTATCTATGAAGATTCTAAAATTCTATCTGAGATAACAAGGGAACTTTCATCATTTAGAAATAAGTCAAATATATTGATGGCTAAGTGTATGAAAATTAAAGATATAGAGCAAGAGGTAGATGATCAGTATGAATGCTATATGAGCAACTTGTTTGAAGTTGAAAAAAACGGGATAGAACTTACTAAGTATAAGAATATCATTCAGTCTCTGGAAGATACCACTGATAAGGCAAAAGAGGTTGGTGATTGCATAAAGATGATTCTTGTAAAGGAAGGCTAATGTAAATACATATCATATTCATAAACTATTATGCCCTGGAAAAAACTCATGACACTAGTGTGTTGCGTCTTTTTGATGTGCACTTCTTTTTTTGTTTTTGCACAGAGCACTCTTAAAGAGGAAATCATCCGTTATGTATCTGATACATCAAATAAACATATAGACAGTTCTCATGATGCAGAGCCGATAATAATTAATCACAAAATCATAGCAAGCGGTGACAGACAGTTTTATCCTTATGAGTATATTAATAAGGATGGAGCGCCAGATGGTTTTGATGTTGAACTGTTCCGGGCTCTTATGAAGAATCTTCATTTGGACTACGATCTTACGCTTGGGGATTGGTCTCAGGTTCACCAACTTATGAAGAATGAAAAAATTGATGTAATTGTCGGAGTAATGTATTCTCCCCAGAGGGCCAAGTATATCAAGTTTAGTATCCCCCATAGTATCCTTACGCTCTCTTTTACAGTAAGAAATGGGAGCGGTTTTGAGTCTTCAGATAATTTGAGGGGCAAGAGGATTGTGGTGCAGAAAATGGACAGGGGATATGACTATTTGCATGAAACGGGTTTTACAGATAAAATAGTGGCAGTGAACACAATAAAAGAGGGTTTTAGAATGCTTGAATCAGGAGATTGCGATGCCGTTTTATTTGATCATCTCTCTTCACTGACTATGGCAAGAGATTTAAAGTTGGAAGATACCAAGATTATTGCCTCAAATATTGCTCCTCAACGCTATTCGATTGGTGTCAACAATAAAGATGAAGACTTGTTATTTCTTCTCAATGAGGGACTTTATGAGATGAAAGTCAGCGGAGAATACGATAAAATTTATGATAAGTGGTTTAATGTTACCGACCCTGGCGGGGAGAGGTACAAGCGCACGATATTCATCGTGAAATGTGTTTTGGTCTCACTTTGGGTTTTGCTGATGTTGGGTGTAATTTTTATTTTGGTATTAAAGTCTAAAGTAAAGAGATCAACAATGGAAATTCTAAAAGAAAGGGATAGGGCGGAAAGGGCAGATAAATTGAAAAGTGTTTTCTTATCAAATATGAGTCATGAAATTCGTACACCGCTTAATGCAATTGTCGGTTTTGCAAGCCTTTTGTGCGAGGAGGGGCAAGACATTGAGGATAAAAAAAACTATGCGGAGATTATAAAATGTAACAGCAGGCAATTGCTTCAACTTGCGAGCGATATACTTGATACTGCAAGAATTGAATCAGGTACTCTAGTCCTTAATAAAAACGATTTTACCATAGAAGATCCGTGTATGGAAGCTTTTATTTCAGTGAAGGTTAACTTTAATAGCAAGGACGTAATTCTGCAAGAAGACTATCAGTGTGATTGTCTTGTGAATGCAGATTTGCTAAGAATAGAGCAGGTTGTCGCAAACTTTCTTACCAATGCGATAAAGTTCACTAAAAAGGGCTCAATCACTTTGAGTACAATTCGTTGTCAAGATGTTGATATGGTTGAAGTCTCTGTTACAGATACCGGTATTGGCATTTCTAATGAAGATGCCAATACCGTATTTGACAGATTTAAGCAAGTTGGCAAAATGGGCAAAGGCACCGGTCTCGGCTTGTCTATAAGCAAGAACATCATAGAATTAAGCGGAGGGGAGATTGGAGTTGATTCTGAAGAGGGAAAAGGCTCCAAGTTCTGGTTTCGCCTTCCTATAGCGGGAATGTCTCACTAATAGGGAATAACCCAAACAAACCGCCTGTATGGATGAACAAAATATTCCCATTGTGGCTGAAATTTCCTCCCGGCTGAAGTTCATTCCAAATGCCGTACATGGCTTTCCCGGTGTAAACCGGATCAAATATAATCCCTTCTGTTCTAGCTGCTTTTTTAATAAATTCCAGTTCTTCCGGTCTGCTTAATGCGTAACCTATCCCAACATATTTATCATTGATTTCTATGTTGTTCTTGTCTAATTTTCTTCCTTTATATTCCGGTAGCAAAGCGACAGCTTCGGATGCTATTTCATAAGCAGTATCTGTAAAGTATTTAGTATCATCACATACTGCCATTCCCACAATTCGTTTTCCAAGGGTCATTAATTCATTTGCAAGGTAAAGTCCTGCTACAGTTCCGCCGCTGCCTGTTGCTACAACAATTGTATCAAATTGAATACCTAGCAGCTTCTCTTGTTCCAGAATTTCTTTCATACAATTAAAATAACCCATTGTACCAATAGCATCAGATGCTCCTTCTGGGATCACGTATGGTTTATATCCTTGAGCCTTATACTCTTCCGCCATTTGGTTCATGATTTCCGCGCGGTGATTTTTATACTCTTCCTGGTTGCAGAATTTAACATCTGCACCAAGCAACCTGTCGAGAAAATAATTGCCCGTCACAGGCGGGGTTTGAGAGATTCTAAGAAGTACTGCCGATTTCATCCCAAGCAATGTGGCAACCTCTACTGTTGCACGGCAATGGTTGGATTGTATTCCTCCGCAGGTAATCAGCATGTTGCAGCCTTTATCCAGTGCCTCGGCAGCTTCATATTCCAATTTGCGGATTTTATTTCCGGAAAATTCACTGCCGGTTTGATCGTCACGTTTGATGTATAGATTGGCATTCAATTCTTTTGAAAGTCTCTCCAGTTTTTGAATTTTAGTTGGCAGGTTAGCCAGATTTAACTTTTTCATTTTTTCATTTTTTACGGAACTTAATTTGTGTGGCAAATTTACTATGACTTTTAGTAACTTTGCAAAAATCTCCGTACTATTTTACGGACTGTTTCAGTTTAGAAAGAAATACTCTAATTATGATAAAAAACAAATTTTTTTCAAGAACGGCAGTATCGCTTTTTGTTGCCGTATTATGCTGTTCTTTAAGTCTTTATGCACAACCGGAAAAGTACATTACATCCAGGCTTAAGGGTAAAAACTACACAAAAGTTACAGATGTTGCAGATTTCGCATCGGCTGCTGTTGCTGTAAAAGCCTATCTTTTACCAACTTCCGGAATCAGAGTGCCAATAAAAGTGGAGTCCGCCTACACTTTTGCGGATGATGATTCATTACTAATATGTTTTAATAGTCAAATGGCAGATTATCCTTTCCGTCCTCAGACTGTTAAAGAGGTTTATTCATTGACCCGTCAGAATCTTCCGGAAAAGTACAAAGACAAAAAAATGGGTATCATTGCAAATGACTCAAAAATAGAAGATTTAGTACCTCCATTTTTTAATCCCGACAGTAAATTTTTTAAACTTCAGAGTGAGGCTGAGGAACTTTTGCAGGATGGTAAATTAGCGGCAAGAGAAGAGAAGGCTGAGGCCAAGAAAAAAAGCGCGAGGGAGAAGGATAAAAATTTTACTCCGCCATTGAAATCAGAGACATCACGTCCGTATGATATTTATAATGGTCTGCAAGATAGACATATATGTGTTTCAAACAGTCACGGATGGTATTATGAGCCAAAACTGGACAGATGGGAGTGGCAAAGAGCCAGACTGTTTGAAACAGTTGAGGATATGTACACTCAGAGCTATGTTATTCCGTTCCTTGTTCCAATGTTGGAAAATGCAGGTGCGGTTGTAATGATGCCAAAAGAGAGGGATTACAACAAAAATGAGATAATTGTTGATAATGATACAAATACGGATGGCCTCTCCGTCACAAACGGAGTATCTTCTTGGCAAAAGGGTGATTCCCTTGGATTTGCAAACCCAAAGGAATCATACGTATTCAAAGAGAATCCGTTTAAACTAGGTTCCTATCTTCAGGTTCAGGGACTTATTAAATCTTCTAAGCCGGCAGAAGAAAACCAGATAGAAAAAAATGAGAGTGAGGTTAAATGGCTTCCAAATATTCCTGAAGATGGAAACTATGCGGTTTATATTTCATATCATTCTCTACCGGAGAGTACTAAGAGTGCCGGATATACTGTTAAGTATAGCGGCGGCATTGCAAAATTCAGAGTTAATCAGCAGATGGGAGGGGGAATATGGGTTTATCTTGGCACATTTTATTTTAAGAAAGGGGCAAATGATCAGGGTGTTTATTTAACAAATGTGAACTCGTTGGATAAGGGGATTGTAACTGCTGATGCTGTAAAATTTGGCGGAGGATGGGGCAACATGGCCCGCGGAAAAGGAGATGGTTATATCAGCGAAATGCCAAGATTCGCAGAGGGAGCAAGATATTGGCTGCAATGGAGCGGTTTCCCGGATACGGTTTACTCATATTCTCATAACTTAAATGACTACAATGATGATTATGTAAGCCGCGGCAAATGGACAAACAGATTGGCAGGCGGTTCATCCAAATTGCCAAACTGGGGATATGGCGGAGAGAAAATCCCGATAGATTTATCTTTTGCTCTTCATACGGATGCCGGTACTTTTTTAAATGACTCAATCGTTGGTACACTCTCTATCTATACTCGTAACTGTGAAGATTTTGGCGGAGGTATAAAATATCCAAACGGAGAGGACAGATTGTATGGACGAGAGCTCGCCGATATAGTTCAAACACAGGTGGTTAATGACGTATCCGGCAAGTACGGATTCCCATGGACAAGGAGGGGATTGTGGGATCGTTCTTATTCAGAGAGCAGGACCCCTCAGGTTCCTGGAATGTTGCTGGAATTCTTGTCACATGAGAACTTTGCAGACATGAAATACGGTCTTGACCCCGCATTTAGATTTACGGCTGCAAGAGGAATGTACAAGGGAATATTAAAATTCCTTGCATTTAAAAATAATGTGCCGTATGTTGTTGAACCTCTTCCTGTTAATGATGTAAGGGTGACAGTAGATAACGGAGATTCTTCTGATAATTCATCCTTGCAGCAAGGCAAGCATAAAAGAAAATCTTCTGCATCCAGAAGAAGCAGGAAAAATAAAAAGAACAGAGATGTCGTTGCCCAGACAACGCCTCGTATCTATAATGTAGTTGATGCAAGCAAGACAGTTTATGCGCAAGTAGATTGGTCTGCAGTAGAAGACCCGGAGGAGCCAACGGCAAAACCATCTAATTATCTTGTTTATACGGCAATTGACGATAACGGTTTTGATGGGGGAACTGTTGTGAAAGACACAGCATATAGAGTTGAAATAGAAAAGGGAAAAGTATATAGATTTAAAATATGCGCTCTTAATGAGGGCGGAAAGAGTTTCCCTTCAGAAGTTGTAGCTGTCGGGATATCAGGTAATTCTAATAAAGAAAAAGTTGCTCTTATTGTAAATGCCTTTGACAGAGTAGGTTCTCCAAAATGGCTGCAGAGCAGAGATTCCACTCTGGCAGGTTTCTTTGATGATTATGATCATGGCGTGCCCTATATTCAAGATGCAGGCTTTATAGGCAGTATGTATGAATTCCGCCGCAGTGTTCCATGGACCGATGATGATGCTCCCGGATTTGGAGCCTGTCACGGTGACTATGCAAAAATGGTAATAGCCGGCAACACGTTTGATTACTCTTACGATCATGGAATAGCCTTTATGCAAAAGGGTTATAGCTTTGTGTCATCTACCCGCAGCGCAGTTGAAAAAGGAAAGACAATCCTGAAAGATTACGACATCTGCGATATGATTATGGGCAAGCAGGCTCAGAGCAATGATGGAGGAAAAATGAAAGCGGTGAACTTTGCAGTTTATACTCCTGCAATGAGAGAGGCAATCGTTAAATTCTGTGCCGGAGGCAGAAAACTTTTATTGTCAGGAGCTTACATATCTACTGATTTAATTGACGGATATAAAATAGATACCGGAGGAAAGAATTTTGCGTCCAAGGTCCTTAAATTCAAATGGATGACTCACTCTGCTTCAACTGACGGACATATTTCCGCCGTAGATAACCCGTTTGGCTTTAGCGGAGATTACAATTTCTATTCTCAGCTGAATGAGAAAAAATATTGCTGCGAGTCTCCGGATGCCTTCACTCCTGAGGAGAAAAATGCTTACACTATTTTTAGATATCCGCAGACAAGTATCTCTGCAGCAGTAGCTTATAAGGGGAATGATTATAGAATAGCATCCTTTGGATTCCCGTTGGAGACTTTAACTTCACAAGCTCAGATTAATAAATTAATTGGGCAGGTTATAGATTTCTTTGAGAAATAAATTGCCTTATAGATTGCATAACAAATAAAGAGTATGAAAAGAAACATTTCTGTGATTCATCTGTTTGCCTTTATCATGCTGGTATCCAGCGTTTCTGTTGGCGCGCAGGAAGTTAGGGAGAAGATATTTAGTAATGTCAATATTGGTGGCGGAAGTTTGTGGGCATATCCGTATACTGCAACTGCATCTGCTCCTGCAACGGTTGCTGTGCCAAAATTGACTCCGGCGCCGCAGGGCTACAAACCATTCTATATCAGTCATTACGGAAGACATGGCTCACGCTGGCTGATAAGTCCTAAAGATTATGGTTTTGCTTATGATGTATTTAATGCGGCTGAGAAAGCGGGTGTTCTTACTCCTCTCGGTGCTTCCGTTAAACTTAAAGTTGATTCAATTTATATTGCATCAACCGGCCGGCTTGGGGAGCTGACACAACTTGGCGCAAAACAACACAGAGAAATTGCAGACAGAATGATTGCAACTTTCCGGAAGTCTTTGCCGGAGATGTAAAAGTTGATGCTCGATCAACAGTTATAATACGCTGTATATTAAGCATGATGGCGGAATGCGGAGAGCTTAAGGCATACAATAAAAACATCAGCATAACCAATGACGCAAGCGAGCATGACATGTATTATATGAATTATGATGATAAAGACGGAGCCTTAAGTTTTGCTAAGTTTTATGAAGATGAGGGCAGAAAGAGCGCATTGGAAACCTTTGAGGCAAACAATACTCATCCCGACAGATTGATGTCCGCTTTGTTTACCGATACTACATTTATTACAAGATGCTCTGTCCCTTATGACAAAAAATCCTACGGACCAGACGGCAAAGTAATTATCTCCAACCAGTCTGTTCATCTTTTCAACAAGCTGTGCAATCTGGCTCAGTCTATGCAGGACCTTGATTTTAAGATTTCTATGAAAGATGTCTTTACAAAGGAAGAACTTTATAATTACTATTTGAATGACAATGCTTATTGGTACTGCATAAGAGGATTTTCAGAGCTGTCGGGAGCCAAAATGCCTTACAGCCAAACATATCTTCTTAAAAATATTATCAAAAGCGCAGATTCCGTTATTGCCTGCAACGGACGCGGTGCTACTTTAAGATTTGGACATGATTCGGACGTGCTTCCGCTATCATGTCTGATTGGAATTAATGGCGGCAATTACCAGACCGGCAATTTGGATTCCCTTGCATATCATTGGAACATAGTAGATTATATCTCAATGGCTGCAAACATTCAGTTTATATTTTATAGGAAATCAGCGACAGGAAAAACTAACGGAAAGACGGTTGCAAAGGCTAGTGCGTGCGCAAATAAGCATGCAAACGCTGTTGCAAATGCTCCCGTTTATGTAAAAATCTTAGTCAATGAACGTGAAGCCAAGCTCCCCCTAGAGAGCAAGATGTGGCCCTACTATGATTGGAAAGACTTAAGGCAATACTTCACGGACATCCTTGTAAAATCTCCCGTCAAGTAGGGAATGTGAAAAAAATGACAATTTGTTACTTGAGAACCATATGGAAAAGGGCCTGAAAATTTCTTCTCAGACCCTCTATTTTGCAGGCGGGAGTGTAAGCCGAATTCTGTACCGTTTAAACAGCGGCCTTTATCATTTATCTAATGCAGCCTACCCCCCGGCAACGAGCGAGCAGCTCTTAACTGCCGGTATATGTGGCCTTGCAGGATGTGGCTGAATACTAAAGCAAAATCACTTTTGCCTTCTGTGAGCTCTTGACTCGCATTTTCACCCTTGCTTCCATCCGTTTCCACGGAAAAAAGCGGTTGTTTTCTGTTACCCTCACACAAGCTTTCACCTGTCTGCGCTTTCCGCAGCACATTGCTCTATCCTGTCCGGACTTTCCTCCCAATTACTTGAGCGATAAAGCCTCCCGCCGTGGCACAAAAGTATGCTTTTTAATTTTACAAAGCAAATGCGGTAAAAACTTTGCTTTGAATTTTAATTAGAATTACCTTTGCATCCCGACAGGAAGTGATCCATAAGAGGACATTCCACAATCATTACCATGAAGACAAAGTATATTTTTATTACGGGCGGAGTTGTTTCCTCCCTGGGCAAAGGTATTATGGCAGCTTCTCTTGCAAAGCTGCTGCAAGCCAGAGGGTTAAGAGTGACAATCCAAAAGTTTGATCCGTATATTAACGTAGATCCCGGTACCTTAAATCCGTATGAGCATGGCGAGTGCTACGTAACGGATGACGGTGCGGAGACTGACCTGGACTTGGGGCACTATGAGAGATTTTTGGATGTCTCTATGTCTCAGGCTAATAACGTTACTACAGGCCGTATTTACAAGACTGTTATTGATAATGAGAGAGAGGGTGTTTACCTGGGCAAGACCGTGCAAATCATTCCTCATATTACAGATGAGATCAAGAGGAGGATGACGCTTCTTGGCAAGACGGGAAAGTTTGACATAATAATTACAGAGATTGGCGGAACTGTCGGTGACATAGAATCTACCCCTTTTATAGAGACCGTTAGACAATTGCAATGGGAAATGCCTGAGGGTGACTGCATTGTACTTCATTTGACATTGGTTCCGTTCTTACATGCCGCTAAAGAGCTTAAGACTAAGCCGACTCAGCATTCTGTAAGATTGCTTCAGCAGGACGGGGTTAATCCAGATATAATAGTTTGCAGAACAGAAATGCCTTTGCCTGTCGGCATTAAGAGAAAAGTTGCATTGTTCTGCAATGTAAAGGCGGATTCCGTTTTTGAGAGTACTGATGCAAAGAGTATTTATGAAGTTCCGTTAAAACTTCATGCTCAGGGATTGGATGATATTGTTCTTAAGAAGTTGGGATTCAAGCTTAAAAGCATTCCGGCTCCAGATTTATCATCATGGAAAACTTTCTTGAATAAACTGTATAATCCTAAATATGAGTGTAATATAGCTCTGGTTGGAAAATATGTGGAACTTCTGGATGCGTATAAGTCCATTCAGGAGTCTTTCATACATGCCGGAGCGGCAGATAGATGCAGGGTAAATGTTCATACTGTACACAGTGAATTTATAGATGCCAATAATATAAATGAGAAACTTAAGGGTATGGACGGCATCCTTGTAGCACCCGGTTTTGGAGAGAGAGGAATAGAGGGCAAGATTCTTTCCGTCAGATATGCCCGTGAACATAAAATTCCATTCTTTGGAATTTGTCTTGGCATGCAAATGGCTGTAATTGAGTTTGCAAGAGATGTTCTAAAATTGGACGGAGCAAACTCCACTGAGGTTAATCCAACTGCAAAAAATCCTATAATTGACCTTATGGAGGAGCAAAAATCTCTAACAATGAAGGGTGGCACAATGAGGCTCGGAGCATACAATTGCAAGATTAAAGAGGGCTCTCTTGCATATAAAATTTACGGGTGCAGGATGATTTCAGAAAGACATCGTCATAGGTTTGAGTTTAATGAACATTATGCTCCCATGATTGAGAAGGCGGGCATGGTTATTACGGGCCGCAATCCGGAAACTGGTCTTGCAGAAATTGTGGAGATTCCTAAGCTTCCGTTTTTTATAGGCGTTCAGTTCCATCCTGAATTAAAGAGCAGAGCCCTAAGACCGCAGCCTATTTTTGTTGCTTTTGTTAAAGCGGCAATGAAGTATCGTGCAGAAAAAAAAGGCAGCTGTGATTTGAAAGTTGCAGCGTCCGATAGTAAATAGTTTTGGTATGAAGGTTAGTAAATTGCATATTAAAAAAGGGGCCGTTATATTTTTTATTATGGTTTTTGCTTTTTTGCTATGCTCTGTAAATAACGGTGCTATGGCAGATAATTTAACTGGCAGATCTGAGAGTTCTGCAGGAAAAACCATTGCAAAGAAATATAAAGTTAGGGTGCTTGCCACTTTTCCTCACGACAGACATTCCTATACTCAGGGATTGTTTTTCAATAAGGGAGTAATGTATGAGAGCGCAGGACAATACGGTGAAAGCAGCTTTAGGATAGTGGATTACAAGACAGGGAGTCTTAAGAAAAGATGGAATTTTAATGCAAAATATTTTCTGGAGGGTTCATGCATTTTTGGAAACAATATTTACATTCTTACATGGCAGGAACATTCATGTTTTGTTTACTCTGCAGATAAATTTAAGAAGGTAGGTGTGGCTTCATATCCTACTGAAGGATGGGGACTTACAACTGATGGCAAAGAGATGATTATGAGCGATGGCTCATCCACTTTGTATTTTATGGACCCGGCCAGTTTCTATTGCACGCGCAGAATTAATGTTACCCTGAACGGCGCACCTCTTAAATGGATTAATGAACTTGAATATATAGACGGTCTTGTTTGGGCAAACGTTTATGAGACAGACAAGATGGTTATGATTGATCCCAAAACCGGCATTGTAAAAGCAGAGCTTGATTGCAGCGGTATTCTCTCTGCGTCATTGAAAAAGGCTGATACAGATGTGCTTAACGGTATTGCGTATAATCCGTTGGATGGTGGCATTTATATTACCGGCAAGTATTGGCCTCGTCTTTTCCGTATTGCTAATCCATTAAGGTAATCATTTATATTTTTGTTTTGCAAAAACAAAAATATATCTTTGCAGCGGCTTAGGGGTGCCGAAAGGCTGAGATCATACCCTTGGAACCTGACACGGTTAGTACCGCCGGAGGGAGAGCAAGATACCTTTGCATTTCTAAGCTTTTAATATTTAGCTTGTTATGAAGAGGTTATTTTTTTTATTCCTTCTTGTATTTCCTTTAACGGCAAATGCATTTTCTGCAAAGTCTGATACCTCAAAGGTCAATCGGCTGGACAGCATAATTGTTTCTGCGGTGCGTGCCGGAGCAAATACGCCCGTTACATTTTCTACTATATCAAAGGCGCAATTAAAGAGCGTAGCTGCATCTCATTCTCTACCAATGGTTTTGGGCTTTCAACCATCTGTGGTTGCAACCACTGAAGGCGGTTTGGGCCTGGGATACAGCAAGTTTAGCGTGCGCGGAAGCGATGCCAGCAGAATTAATGTAACGTTAAACGGAATTGCAATTAATGATGCTGAGAGTCAGGAAGTTTTCTGGGTCGATATTCCGTCTTTGGGTAATTCCTTGCAGTCTGTTCAGCTTCAGCGTGGTGTGGGGACATCCACAAACGGTCCCGGTGCATTTGGCGCAAGCATGAATATGCAGACTTTGACTCCCGCCCGGTATCCGTACGGAAATGCAGAATTTTCATTTGGTTCTTTTAAAACATATATCACTGCAATCGGAGCGGGAACCGGTGAGATGAAAAACGGTTTCTCTTTTGACGTTAGATATTCTCATAACAGTACCAATGGTTACATCAGAAATGCAAAGGCGGATTTGAATTCACTGTATCTGTCGGGAGGATGGAAAAATGAGAATAACTCTTTCAAAATCACTTATATATACGGAGACCAGGCAACCGGTATTACATGGAACGGATGTCCGCTGGAGATTTACCATAATAACAGAAGATACAATAGTGCCGGCGAATATTATGATGAGGCAGGTAATGTGCATTATTATGATAATGAGACAGATAACTACAGACAGCATCATGTCCAGCTGCACTATATTCATCAGTTTTCTCCGTATGTGACTTTTGATGCAACCGTGCATTATACCAAAGGAACCGGCTATTATGAAAACTATATTTACAACAAAAAGTTCTCTAAGTATGGTCTTGAAAATCAGATAATTGATGGGGTTGCCCATAAAATGGGAGATTTCATTATCAGACAATATATGAACAATGATTACGTTGCTTCCGCCGCCAATGTGAACTATAACAAAAATAAAATTAATGCAACCGCCGGGGCTGCTTATTCATTTTACAACGGAGATCATTTTGGTCGTGTTAAATGGAGCAAATACAATCAAAATGTTGCAAATAATTTTGAATGGTATCGCAACAACGGGAAGAAAAATGATGTAAGTTTTTATGCAAGAGCTGAATATGAACTTGTCAGCGGACTGACGGCTTTTGCGGATTTACAGTATCGCTATATCTTCTTTAAACTCAGCGGAATGGATAAAGATTTTATAGGTCTCGACAGAGGTTCGCATTATAACTTTTTTAACCCTAAGGCAGGTCTGACTTACAATATAACGGATAACAGCAAGGTCTATTTTTCTGTTGCAGCAGGTCATAGGGAGCCAAGCAGAAGTGATGTTAAAGAGTCTATAAAAGCGGGAAAGGCGGATGCAATTAAATCTGAAAGGATGATAGATTATGAACTAGGATATAAGTTTGCAAATGAGCATGTTAATGCCGGCATTAATCTATATGCGATGGAGTATAAAAACCAGCTTGTTGCAACGGGAAAATTAACGGAAACAGGATATATAATTCAAGAGAATATTCCAGACAGCTACCGCAGAGGGGTTGAGTTGTCCGCCGGTTGGATGCCGTTGGAGAAGTTCTCATTAGATGGCAATATCACATTTTCCAAAAATAAACTGAAAAATTATACTCTATACACAGATACATTTGATAATCCAAATGATTGGAATTCCGTCCCTCAGACAGCAACATATTACAAGAAATCAAATCTTACCTTGTCTCCGGAACTGATATGGGCGGCGATGCTTTCATATATGCCTGTTAAAACTGCCGTGATATCTTTAAACGGCAAATATGTAGACAAACAATACATGGATAATTCCTCTTCCAAGGAGGCCGAAGTTCCAAGCTATTTTGTAATGGGATTTAATGCTCAGAAGAGCTTTAAAATTAAGGGCACCGCTACAGCTACGCTATCTATCTGTGTTGACAATTTATTGAATAATAAATACTATTCTTATGGTTGGATTTATAGAGCAAAGTTTAAGGATGGTTCTGCGGATAATGTAAGCGGCGGCGTTTACGCTCAGGCAACAACCAATTTTATTGTACGCTTATCATTCAGTTTTTAGTATAACAAATAATGAATTTTAGCTGGATAGAAATACTTGGTTTTGCCGGTGGCATTATTTACACCTTATTTGAAATTTTGCAGCTAAGGGCTATGTGGATTGTAGCTCTTATCACCTCAACATCTTATGCTGTAATATTCTATAATCAAGGTATTTATGCCCAGATGGGACTCCAGATATATTTTGTAATAATGAGTTTTTATGGAATTTGGCAATGGACTTTGCAGCGTAGAAATTATAAGAAGTCATTTGAGCAAAGCAGTTTAGGCAGCACTGTTTCTGAGACCGTAAAGGAGAGCAGTGTTATCTATTGTATCCCGACAGGTAAACAAATTACATGGGGCGCTGTCATTCTATGTCTCTTAACTGCAGCTCTTTATATCCTTATCGTATTTTTTAGCAAATTGTTTTCGCAGTCTCCGGATCCTTACCCGTTTTGGGATGCGCTTGCAACCGCGCTCAGCATATTGGGCACATATTGGCTGAGTAAATCGTACTTGTATCAGTGGTGGTTGTGGATTGTAGCCGATATCATAATGACGGCGATTTTTTCAATGCAATATGTTGGCGGGCAAAATGGGATGATTCTGTCGGCGATACTATATATATATTACGTCATATCAGCATTTTACGGAGTTTTACACTGGAGAAAGAGCGGAGTCAAAATCTGATTGCCCCGCAAGTCTGTTTTACTTAAAAATTATTAGTAAATTTGCCGGACTAAATAGTAACGAATGATTCTAATAGCAGATAGCGGTTCCACAAAAGTTGATTGGTGTGCTCTTAAGGAGGACGGGACCTACAGCATTATAAAAACAGCGGGAATCAACCCGGTTTTCATTACAAAAGATAAGATTGTTAACATCTTAAAAGATAAGCTCTTATCGGTGATAGGCACGGAAATCTCTGCCGTGTATTTTTATGGCGCCGGCGTTGTGTCAAATGGAGTGTGCGGAGATTTGGCGGAGGCTTTTGGAGAAGTTTTTCCCAAGGCCAAATGCGAGTCCGCTTCTGATATCCTGGCTGCGGCAAGGGCAGTCTGCGGTCACAACAAGGGAATTGCATGTATAATGGGAACAGGCTCAAATTCATGCTTTTATGATGGCTCGCAAATTACACAGCATGTTAACGCCGGGGGATTCATTCTAGGTGATGAGGCTAGCGGCGGAGTGCTTGGACGTAAATTGGTTTCTGACTATATCAAAGGGATGCTGCCAAAAGATTTGCAAACCGCATTTACCGGAGAGTATCATCTCGATTATGCGCAAATTGTGGATAAGGTTTATAAACAGCCGGTTCCAAGCAGATTTCTTGCTTCATTCTCACACTTCATAGAGGCTCACATGGACAGTCCGCATATTGACCATTTATTGCGGTCTAGTTTTAAAGAGTTCTTTACGCGCAATGTTTACCAATATGATTATAAGAGCTACAAGGTTAATTTTGTTGGTTCTATTGCATTTGTATTCAGAAAGATACTGGAACAGGTTGCTGAAGAGTGCGGCGTGGAGATTGGCATTATAATGCGCTCTCCAATTGAGGGATTAATTCACTATCATCAAATAGACGTTAAAGGAGGAAGATAATATGACAAGAGTAACAGAACAATCATCACATTACAGCAACTTGGACAAAATGTCCACGGTTGATTTACTGCGCGGAATGAACAATGAGGATAAACAAGTTCCCATTGCGGTTGAGAAATGTATTCCACAGATAGAGAAACTAATAGACGGACTTGTGGAGAGGATGGAAAAGGGCGGCAGGCTGTTTTATCTTGGGGCGGGTACAAGTGGACGTTTAGGAATCTTGGATGCCTCTGAGATTCCTCCAACTTACGGAGCTCCGTTTGATTTGGTAATAGGCCTTATTGCAGGCGGGGATACGGCTATAAGAAAGGCCGTGGAAAATGCTGAAGATGATTATAATGGAGGATGGAGAGATTTGGAGAAATTTAATATAAATCAGAATGATACAGTTGTAGGGATTGCAGCAAGCGGTTCAACTCCTTATGTAATTGGGGCATGTGTGGATGCAAAAAAGCGCGGACTTCTTACCGGTTGTATTACCTGCAACCCTGATGCAAAAGTTGCAGAAGTTGTAGATGTTCCCATAGTCGCCGTTGTAGGACCCGAGTTTGTAACCGGCTCTACCAGAATGAAATCTGGAACTGCAGAGAAACTGATTTTAAATATGATTTCTACCTCTGCAATGATTAAGCTTGGCCATGTCAAGGGCAACAAGATGGTGGACATGCAGCTGAATAATGCAAAACTTGTTGACCGCGGCACAAGAATGATTATGGATGAAACTAAAATAGCAGACTATAACCTTGCAAAATCTTATCTTGTTAAATATGGCTCCGTCCGCAATGCAATTGACAAGTACAAATCTGAACAGGAAAAATAACTGTCGGGATTAAAACTTGATTATCATGCAAATAGAAAACTAATGTTTAAGCAGAATTATTCTTCAAAACTCCTGGAGGAAGCGGTTGACCAGTTTGCAACGCTTCCGGGGATTGGCAGGAAGAGCGCGCTGCGCATGGCGCTTCATCTGCTTAAGCAGCCGGAGGAAAATATTCACAAGTTTGCCTCTTCTTTTTTGGAACTGCGCAAAAATGCAAGGCATTGTTCTATTTGCAATATGATTTCAGATACTGAGATTTGCGGCGTGTGTTCAGACAAACGCAGAGATCATTCTGTGATTTGTGTGGTGGAGAGCATCAGAGATGTGTTGAGCATAGAAAACACAGAGACTTATAATGGTCTTTATCATGTTCTCGACGGTATCATATCTCCAATGGACGGGATTGGACCGTCTGACCTTCCAATTACGCAGCTGGAAGAGAGGCTTAAGAAAGGAGGTGTAAATGAGGTTATTCTGGCTCTCTCTACAAGCATGGAAGGGGAGACTACTTCATTTTATCTTTACAAGAAATTAAAGAAGTACAATCTTAATATTACGTCTATTGCGCGCGGAGTTGCCTTTGGAAATGACCTGGAGTACACAGATCAAGTGACGCTTGCAAAATCAATAGAAAACAGACAACCATTTAAAGCTAACAATTAAAGGAGATATAAATGAATTCTACTATCCTTCTGATTACATTTTTGGTTTATACCATTTTGCTATTTGCAATTGCTTTTTTGACATCCAGAAAAGCAGATAATAATTCATACTTTACCGGGAACCGCAAATCTAACTGGTTCTTAGTGGCTTATGGAATGATAGGGGCGTCTCTTAGCGGTGTCTCTTTTATGAGCGTTCCTGGAAATGTCTTCAATGAGAAGTTTTATTATTTGCCAATGCTTATTGGCATGATCGGCGGCTATGTAATAATAGCAGCAGTGCTTGTGCCTCTTTATTACAAAATGAATTTGACCTCCATTTATACATACTTGGATAAAAGATTTGGCAATTACAGCTATAAAACCGGAGCCTCTTTCTTCATTATTTCCAGATTGCTGGGGGCAACGGTAAGAACTTTTCTGGTTGTATTTGTGCTGTTTAATTTTGTGCTGGCGCCATTGCATATTCCGTTCTGGGTTGCTGCGGTAATTTTTGTGCTGCTTGCAATTCTATACACAATGAAGGGCGGAATAAAGACAATCATTTGGACCGATATGATTCAGACCTCCTTTATGATAATTGCAGTAGTTGTCTCATTAGTATTTATTTGCAGAGGGATGAATTGGAATTTCTCTGATATGGTTTCTAATATTCATGCATCAAATTATTCCAACATTTTTGATACGGACTGGGCATCAAAGACCAATTGGGTTAAGAGATTTTTAAGCGGTCTTGTTATCCCTATTGCAATGACGGGACTGGATCAGGCTATGATGCAGAAAAACTTGAGCTGTAAAAATATACACGAGTCTCAAAAAAATATTATGACATCTATTGGGATGATGATAATTATGAATATTCTCTTCCTTGCTCTTGGTGCAGTTCTGGCAATTTTTGTGCAGAGCCATCCTGACTTGCTTGCACTGGCAACAACATCTGCAGGCAAAGTTGAGGCTGATAAAATATTCCCGATAGTTGCATTTAACCTTAAGCCGATAGTTGGGGTTATCTTCTTTGTTGGCTTAATATCAGCAGCTTACCCAACGTGCGCAAATGCAATTACATCTCTTACCACTTCTACCTGCATAGATATTGTTGGCATGGAGAAGAGAAACTGGAATGATAAAAAGAAGAAGCAAGTCCGCCAGATTGTGAACATTATAATGGCCGTTCTTTTTGTTTTGTTGATAATAGTATTTAATATTTTAAAGAACGACGCAGTTATAAACATGGTATATACCATTGCATCATATACTTATGGCCCTCTTCTTGGATTGTTTATGTTTGGAATTTTGACAAAGAAGCATATTGCAGACAAAGCTGTGCCTTATGTATGTATTTTATCCCCAGTGATTTGCTACTTCCTGCAAACAATGGTATTTGATTTTGGTTTTGCTCTGATTGTTGTATGCGCCCTGCTTACTTTTGCAGGCCTTGCAATGTTTGTCAAAAAACCGACAGCGGCATAGCACACTTTTAAAAGAATTTTGATATTTTTGCGGAGTTGGCCTAACGCCATCAATGCATTGAAAATGAACAACACGCTAATCATAACAAAGGAGGCCGGATTATGATTCAGGTTTTTTACAAATCTAAAGGGCAGATTATCACCACGTCAGATGTTAAGGAACTGACGGAAAATCTGGGTTTTGATGATGTCCTATGGATAGATTTGTATGAACCTAGCGCAGTTGAAACTAAATCAGTTGAGGAATTTCTAGAGACAACACTACAGAGCCGTGAACAGGCGGAAGAGATTGAAAGTTCTTCCCGCTATTCAGAGACGGACACGGCAATCTTTGCAAATACGGATTTTATCTCTCCGGGTCCCGACAGTTATTCAGAAGAGTCAGTATCATTTGTAATATCAGAGGGTGTGCTTGTTACAACAAGGCAGGCGCCGCTAAGGACTTTTACGGAGTTCCAAAGAAGAATGCTGAGTTCTTACAAGTTGTATCCTACAGGCTATCATATTTTTGTCGCAATCATGGAGGGAAGAGTAGATTTGGATGCCGATATGATAGAAGTTATGGCCAAGGAGATAGAAAAATACGGACAGAATATAAGCGTTGGTGCCAAGGTTAATGAAGATTTCTTGCTGGATGTCAATCAAATGCAGGAAAATACGATGAAGGTCAGGGAAAATATTGTAGACAAGCAGAGGATTGTAACCGCGGTGCTGAGGAGCGATAAGTTCCCAAGCGATATTCGTCCGAGACTTGAGGTTTTGGTGAACGATATTGTCTCTTTGCTGAGCCACACAAATTTTAATTTTGAAAGATTGGAGTATTTGCAGAATACCGTTCTTGGACTAATTAATTTGGAGCAAAACAAAATAGTTAGAATCTTAACTTTTGTGCAAATTTTATTTATGCCGCCTACTCTAATTGCCGGCATTTACGGAATGAACGTAAAACTTCCAATTTATGGAGAGTTCAATGGACTGGTAGACTTTCTTTTGATAATTGTTATTATGCTTATTTCAGTCTTTTTGGCCTCTTTTCTGTTGCGCAAAAAAAATAAATAGATAATGGCTGTAATAGGAATTGATTTGGGCGGCACCAAAGTATCGGCGGCTGTTTTTAATGAATACGGCAATGTTCAGAATAGAGACATGCGTCTATTGGATGGACGTACTGGAAGTGCTGTAGGTGAGCTGGTTGTAGAGATAATAAAGAGTCTGGCTGCACAATATGCCATAACCGGCGCGGGGATATGCGTTCCCGGAATTGTGTATTCAAAAAAGGGAACCGTTTGGGCTCCTAATATTCCGGGCTGGGAGAATTTCCCTCTGAAAAAGTATATTTTTGATGTCATCGGTTCATCAAAAGCACATATTGCAATTGAAAGTGACAGAACATGTTACATACTTGGTGAAAAATGGAGGGGAGCTGCAAAAGATTGTACTGATGCTATATATATTGCTGTAGGGACCGGAATAGGTGCAGGGATTTTGATTGACGGAAGAGTGCTTCACGGAGCAAATGATATTGTTGGGGCAACAGGGTGGATGGCTTTGGAAATTCCTTATAATAAAGAGTTTGACCAGTGCGGCTGTTTTGAAACTTATGCCAGCGGCAGCGGAATTGGGTATCAGGCCAGAAAAGAATTGGCGGCTTTAAAAGAGACTGTCGGGAGTGAAAAATTTTCAGAAATTAAAAGTGCATTAAGAGATAAGCCCATTGAGAGCGTGACGTCACATGATGTGTTTGCTTCTTACCCTTCTGATCCTGTTGCTGTTAAAGTGTTGAGCAAAGCGATTCAGATGTGGGGAATGGGAGCTGCAAATCTTGTCAGTCTGTTTGATCCGCAGAAAATAATTTTTGGCGGAGGAGTGTTTGGGCCGGCAGTACAGTTTATTCCGCAGATTTATAATGAGGCGTGCAAATGGGGGCAGCCAATATCAATGAAGAGCGTCAAGTTTTGCGCAACTGAGGTTCAGAGTGATGCGGCTCTTTTGGGAGCTGCGTATCTTGTTCTTGGAAAGGAATTTATTTAAACTTAAACAATATATTTTAATCATATGAAATTAGCAGTAATAATGAGCGCATTACTTATGACTGTTGCGGGCGCTTCTGCTCAGAAGGCTGAAGCACAAGTGTTTATAGGCAAGCAGAATATAGATGTTAAGGGCGGCGTTCTTACTCCGGAAGCCTTGTGGGCCATGGGAAGAATTGGCGGTCTGGACGTTTCTCCCGATGGGAGCAAGATTGTCTATACCGTCTCATACTACAGTGTAAAAGAGAACAAAAGCCACAGCGTTATTTATGTGATGAATGCAGATGGCTCTGATAACAAGATGATTACCATATCTGCCAAGAGTGAGACGGATTGCTCCTGGATAGAAAACGGCAAAAAGATTGCCTTCTTAAGTTCAGAAAATGGAAAGAGCCAGATATGGACAATGAATCCTGACGGCTCTGCCAGACAGGTAATTGATTGCGGAGATAGAGAGCCGGAAGGTTTTATTTTTTCTCCGGACGGTTCAAAGGTTATGTTTGTACACTCTATTCCTTGCAGCGGACCGGTAAAAAAAGCCGCAGATATTTATAAAGATCTTCCTAAATCATCAGGAATGCTTATAACAGATTTGATGCATAAGCATTGGGATGAGTGGGTTGAGAGTATCCCACATACATTTGTGGCAAATATCAGAGATGGTAAATTGGTTGATGTTAAGGATATTATGGAGGGAGAGCCTTACGAGTGTCCGGGAAAACCCTTTGGCGGAATTGAGCAATTGGCATGGAGTCCGGACGGCAAAAAGATTGCCTATACATGCCGCAAGAAGACAGGAGTTGATTATGCTACATCCACAGATTCAGATATTTACGAGTATGATGTTGAAACCGGCAAAACCGTGAATCTTTGCAAGCCGGAGGGTTACAAAGACCCTGCAATAAAATATGATGAGTCATTGCAGCACCAGAGCATCAATCATCAAGAGGGTGATTTGAGTATGGGCTATGACATCAATCCAAAATACAGCCCTGACGGAAAATATATTGCATGGCAGAGCATGGAGAGAGACGGCTATGAGAGTGATCGTAATCGCCTATGTGTTAAGGATTTTGCAACGGGCAAAAAAGTTTACGTTACAGAGTCTTTTGACTCGAACGTGGATGATTATTGCTGGAGCCCCGACGGAAAACAATTATATTTTGTCGGCACTTGGCATGGCACTACTCAACTTTACAGCACTAATCTAAAGGGTGATGTAAAGAAACTGACAGATGGGCAGCATGATTACGGCTCCGTTGCAATGATGGGCAAGAATCTGATAGCCAAGCGCCACAGCATGAGCGTACCGGATGATATATACACTATTAATCTGAAAACAAAAGAAGTTAAACAGATTACTCAGGAGAACAAATCTATCCTTGACCAGATTACTCTTGGAGATGTAAAAGAGAGATGGGTAAAGACTACAGATGGCAAAGATATGCTTTGCTGGGTTATCTATCCGCCTCATTTTGACGTAAATAAGAAGTATCCAACATTGCTTTACTGTGAAGGCGGACCTCAGAGCCCTGTAAGTCAGTTCTGGAGCTACAGATGGAATTTCCAGATGATGGCTGCAAACGGTTATATCATAGTAGCTCCTAACCGCCGCGGTCTTCCGGGATTCGGACAGGAATGGCTGGAGGAAATCAGCGGAGATTATGCGGGTCAGTGCATGAAGGATTATCTTACGGCCATTGATGATGCTTGCAATGAGAAATACGTTGACAAAGACCATCTTGGCTGCGTAGGCGCAAGTTTTGGCGGCTACTCTGTATATTGGCTTGCCGGCAATCACAACAAGAGATTTAAGGCTTTTATAGCTCACGACGGTATATTCAATGAGCAGCAGCAGTATGCAGAGACAGAAGAGATGTGGTTTGCCAACTGGGATTTGGGTGG
Source organism: Candidatus Egerieousia sp. (assembly GCA_035403105.1). Classification (GTDB taxonomy): domain Bacteria; phylum Bacteroidota; class Bacteroidia; order Bacteroidales; family UBA932; genus Egerieousia. The sequence goes on from DAONEN010000001.1 coordinate 81,048, forward strand.
CGCATTTTGGGATAAAGATAACGCGGTTGCCCAAAATACTTATGCGCATTCCCCTCATTTATACGTAGATAAATGGGATACTCCAATTCTTTGCATCCACAGCCAGAAAGATTACAGAATCCTGTACTCACAAGGTGAGTCAGCATTCAATGCCGCAAAACTAAGAGGCATACCTGCAGAGTTCCTAATCTATCCCGATGAAAACCACTGGGTACTAAAACCGCAGAACGGCATCTTCTGGCAGCGCACATTCTTCAGCTGGCTGGACAAGTGGCTTAAATTTTGAAAGTTTAGCACCCTTTTTGCAACCGCAGCGTATCTTTGCTGCGGTTGTTGTTTTAGGTAGAGATTAAGCAGCTTTTTGGGTTATGGCAAAGCAAGTTTTTCAGGCGGATAGTTCCTCCAGATGGAGGAAAATCAAGTGGAGTGCAAGAGTTATTCTTTTTGCTGTGGCTCTGCTGGTTGCTGTATTTATTGCAATGTTTATCATTGACCATATTCCCTCATTGCCGTTTAACCAAGACTATAAAAAAGCGGTGCTGGCTACCCGTCCTTTTTTGCAGGAGACTAAATACTCCAAAGAATATTCCGGTTTCAGACCTTATATTTTAGATAAAAAAATACATCATAACTATGCGCAGGAGAAAGCTGCAAAACTCTCAAAATTAAAGAGATTCCAAGGTTTTGGAGACACATTGCAGCAAAAATACATAGACAGCTGGGGAGATTGCAACGCGGGAATACGCGCCGGTTTCTATGTGGCATGGGATCCAAAATCATACAACTCTTTGCGGAGGAATATTCACAATTTGAATCTTGTGATGCCCGAGTGGTTTTTCATTGATACCCTTAAGGACAAACTTATAACAAACATAGATTCTAAAGGTTTGAACTTAATGAGAAAGAGCGGCGTTCCAATTATGCCAATGCTTACAAACAATTTAAAAAAGGAGTTCAGGGCAGATGCTATTGGGCGCATACTCCATTCTCCTCAAAAGCAAAAAGCACTAATAGACAGCCTTATAAAAGCTTGCCTTAAATATAAATTCATTGGAGTTAATCTGGACATAGAGGAGCTTCAAGAGAATAGAGATGAATATCTAACAGAATTTGTTAAAAGACTCTCGACAGAATTTCATAACCATAACTTGCTGGTATCCCAGGATATAGAGCCTTTCAATACTGATTATAATGTTAGGGAGCTGGCCAAATATGAAGATTATCTGGTGCTTATGGCGTATGATGAATATTCTATGTCCAGTGATCCGGGACCTATATGTTCTCAAAAATGGATAGAGGCGGCATTGGATAATCTTGCAAAGGAAGTGCCTAATAATAAGATAATCTTAGGTTTAGCGGCTTTTGGGTATGACTGGGGCAACGGGCCGGACGGCAATGTAAGCATAACTTATCAGGATGCTCTGTCGAGAGCTGCAGAAAGTGGTTCTAAAATAAACTTTGACGATAACACTTATAATCTCAGCTACGCATGTGAAGATGAGCGCGGCTTTTTGCATCAGGTGTTTTTTACGGATGCTGCAACTACCTACAATGTAATGCGTTTTGGTTCTGAATACGACATTGCGGGATTTGGATTGTGGCGCCTTGGAAGCGAGGATAACAGGATTTGGAAGTATTATCCTGAAGATATGGAGGATAATCCTCTTGGGCATGAAAGGGAGAAAAATTTTGAGGAAGTGCGGTTGGTGAACGGCATTAACTATCTTGGAGACGGTGAGATTCTGGATGTTATGAAGACCCCGCAAAGAGGTAAGATAGAGATAGTTATGGATAGCACATATAAATTGATTGCAGAGGAAAACTATCTTAAAATTCCAACCTCTTTTCAGATCTTGAAATACGGAGAGGCGGAAGACAAACAGTTGCTGCTTACTTTTGATGACGGACCTGATGAGAGATGGACTCCTAAAATCCTGGATATCTTAAAGAAATATCATGTACATGCTGCATTTTTCCTGGTAGGTTTGCAGGCGGAGAGAAATCTTCCAATTGTAAAAAGAATTTATGAAGAGGGGAATCTTCTTGGAAATCATACATTTACACATAAAAACGTTGCTAAAGAGTCTCCCGACAGAACATTTGCAGAATTGAAGCTTACCCGTCTTTTGATAGAGTGCATAACGGGGCACAGCACAATCTTATTCCGTCCTCCGTATAATGCGGACAGCGAACCGGCAAACATGGAAGAGCTTATCCCTGTTGTACTTGCACGCAAACAAAACTACATTGATGTAGGAGAATCTATAGACCCTGAGGACTGGCAGCCCGGTATAACTGCGGATACTATTTTCAATAGAGTTGTCAGGCAGGTAAAGCAGGGAAACGGTCATATAATTTTACTGCATGATGCAGGCGGAGAGACTAGAAAAGAGACAATAAAGGTGCTGCCTAGAATTATAGAATACTTTCAGAAACAGGGATATACGTTTACTACGCTAGATAAAATACTGGATAAGAAAAAGGATCAGCTGATGCCAAATGTTGACAAGGGCAATGAGTATTATGCTATTCAGGCAAACATGGCATCAGTTGCTATTATGTATGAAATCATTAAGTTCCTGACAGCGCTGTTCATAATATTTATCATACTTGGACTTGGGCGGCTTGTATTTATGATAGTTCTAACAACCAAGGAGAGAATCAGAGAGAGGAGAAGAAGAAATGAGTTGAACCCGGGATCAATAGTGCGCAGTACTGCTCCCAAAGTTTCCATTATTGTTCCTGCGTATAATGAGGAGATAAATGCCGTGTCTTCTTTACAAAACCTTCTAAAACAGGATTATTCAAACTTTGATATAATATTTGTAGATGACGGCAGCAAGGATGAGACTTACAAGAGAGTGTGTGATGCTCTACAGGGAAATAAAAAAATTAAAATATTAACCAAACCAAACGGAGGCAAGGCATCTGCTTTAAACTTTGGAATTGAGCAAACTACAGCTGATTTTCTGGTTTGCATAGATGCTGATACAAAGCTTTACAGCAATGCAGTCTCTTTACTTATGACACATTTTATTTGTGATAAGGATAAAAAGGTTGGAGCAGTGGCGGGCAACGTAAAGGTTGGCAATCAGCTTAATATGCTTACCAAATGGCAGGCTATAGAATATACAACCAGCCAAAATTTTGACCGCAACGCTTATGCTGCAATTAACGCAATTACGGTTGTTCCGGGTGCAATAGGGGGATTCCGCAAGAGCGCAATTGAGGCAGCAGGCGGACTCACGACGGATACTCTTGCAGAGGATTGCGATTTGACAATCAGAATTTTAAGAGCCGGTTATGTTGTTGAGAATGAGAACCGAGCTGTGGCAATGACGGAGGCTCCGGAGAAGATTGACCAGTTTGTGCGTCAGAGAGTGCGCTGGAGTTTTGGAGTAATGCAGACATTCTGGAAGAACAGAGATGCATTAATGAGCCAAAAGCATAAAGGCTTGGGAATGTGGGCGCTGCCAAATATGCTGGTGTTCCAGTTTATTATTCCTACGTTCTCTCCTCTTGCAGATTTATTCATGATAATAGGACTTTTCAGCGGCAACGCCGGGAGAATTTTTATCTATTATCTGTTGTTTACATTAGTTGACGCCAGTATATCTATAGCTGCATATCTATTTGAAAGAGAGAAACTTTGGGTTCTGCTATGGATTATTCCTCAACGTTTTTGTTACAGATGGATAATGTATGTTGTTCTTTTTAAGAGCTATAAGCGTGCAATTAAAGGTGAGCTGCAAACTTGGGGAGTTCTTAAGAGGACCGGCAATGTCAAGGAAATAGGAGCATAATATACTATCTTTCTTTGCTTAAAATTTACAAAATCAATTTTTGTCCTTATAATTTAATACAATACCTTTGCGATGCTTTTTTTGTGCATGGTAAGTAAGGGGAGTCTGTGTTATTAGATTAAATGTTTGGATAGATTAAGATGAAAAATTATTCTGTTGAAAGAGTTAACATGACCGCCTATTTGGGCTGCGCTTTTTTTGGAGTGACCATGCTCTCATTGGGAGTAATTCTTCCCCCTTTGCAAAAACTTATGCCTGAAGCTCTTGCTCTACCTCCAATTATATCTGTCGGGATTATAACGGGAACAATTCTTTTTGGTCCTATTATGGACAAATATGGTTACAAGTGGCTACTCACCGGGGCAACAATTTTTCTTCTTATAGGTCTTGTGGGCATGGCTTATTCTATGTCTATCAATGTGTTGCGGGTATGTATATTTCTAATAGGTTTTGGCGGAGGAATTCTTAACGGAGAAACAATTGCAATTGTTTCAGATGTGAATGACGATGCGCACCGCACAATAAAACTCAGTATTTTAGGAGGCAGCTATTGCGTTGGCTGCATTATATGGACGCTCTCTTGCTATATTTTTCCAAACTATAAAATTCCCCTGATTTCCAGCGCTATAATAATGGCGGCATCTGTCGTTTTCTTTATCATTACAAAGTTTCCGGAAGCTAAGGGAAAGATGGCGGCAGAGAAAATTGCCGCGGAAAATGAGGCAGCCGGTGTTGGACAAGTTAAAGAGGAGAATGGGCTGGTTGCATTTTTTAAATCTTTTGCGTTGCTTAAATATCCGGTCCTGGTTATTGTTGCGATAATGCTGTTCTTTCAGACCGCATTGGAGACTGTAAGTTTAACATTTACAACTTCTTATATTACAAAATTTCCCGGAGGACTTACTCTTAAGCAGGCGCTTTTTTCTCTTACGCTTATGACTGTTGGAATGATGGCAGGCAGGTTTGCCGTTCCTTTGATTATAAAAAAGTTAAGAGATATTGTTGCTCTGGACATCTATTTGCTTTTGGCATTTATCGGCTGTATTTTATTGGTATTGCAACCTTTATTTGTGGCAGCCGTTTATGCGGCCATGACTTTGATCGGTTTTGGAATTGCAGCTACTCCTCCAATTATTCTTGGATATTTGGGCGGAGTTTTTCATAAAAAATCAGGTGCGGCTTTTTCATTGGCAATTTTTATTGCATTGTGCGGACAGCTTGTTGCTAACTTGCTGGTTGGTAAATTTTTCTTGGCAAATGAAAAATTTACAGGTGCATTTATATTTCTCCCGGTTGTCCTTTGTATTTTGATTGTAATTGTAATTGCGCTGGCTCCGTTTGCCATTGCCAGCTGCAAAAAAGCTCGCAGCTATAATGAACGTAATAAAGTAGAGTTATAAAATGAGTAAATATTCAATTGGCAAAGTGAATTTTGCCGCATGTGCCGGAATGTCGTTTTTTGGAGTTGCAATGCTCTCCCTGGGAGCTATTTTGCCTCCCCTAAAAGTTGCTGTCCCTGAAGCCATTGGATTGCCTCCCATTATGTCTGTCGGGATTATTATAGGGACAATTTTCTTTGGCCCAATTATGGACAGATTTGGCTATAAGTGGCTGCTGATTGGGAGTTCATTTTTGCTGATGGCGGGACTCATTGGGCTTGCAACTGGGGCGCATATTGGAATGTCTAATTCTGCAGTTTTGAATTTTTTGAGAGTCAGCATTTTTCTGGTGGGTCTTGGCGGAGGGGTACTGAACGGTGAGACAAATGCTATTGTATCAGATATTTATGATGACGGCAGCCGTGGCGCAAAACTTAGCATCCTTGGAGCGTGTTACTGTATTGGCGCTCTTTTGTGGACGCTGACTTGCTTTGCAACGTCAAATATATTCTTTGAATTTGCCGGTATTGTAGTCAACGGATATCAGTTCTGTCTCTTTGCATTCTCTCTTATGATGGCAGTGCTAATTATTTATTTTTTCTGCATTAAATTTCCTGAGGCAAAACTTAAGACCTTTACAAACTCGGAGGGCAAGCCGGTAAAGACTGCTGCGGAAGAGGTGAATTTTTGGAACTCCTTCAAATTCATTAAGTATCCGGCTCTTGTTTTAGTTGGCGCCGTTCTGTTTTTCCAGAGCGCGCTGGAGGGAACAAGCGGAAGTTATACAACTTCATTTCTTACATCAACCCCGGGCGGACTTGCTGCAAACATTGCAACTCTTTCACTTACAATGTTTACCATTGGAATGATGGGCGGCCGTTTTGCTCTTGGAGCTTTAATGAAAAAGATGCAGGCCATAATGGTTCTGAATTTTTATATGGTCATTGGCGTTATTGGTGCAATCTTAATGTCCTTTATGCCAGCATCAGTCACAGCTGTTTACATATCAATGATATTGCTGGGCTTTGGCGTTGGAGCAACATATCCCGTAATGCTTACATATCTTGGAGGCTTATTTCGCAAACAATCCGGTGCCGCATTTTCAGTTGCAATATTTATTGGATTATGCGGCCAGTTCCTTGGCAATTTTTTTGTAGGGAAAATGTTTACAACGCAGTCCATATTTGAGGGAATGTTTAGGTTTTTCCCTATAGTGCTCGGGGTCTTCATACTAATAATCATCGCGATAGCTCCTGCTACAGCGCGCAAGTGTGAGAAGACAAAAGAGGAGAATGAGAGGAGGGAAATAGAGTTATAGACTATTTGGAATATTAATATTAAAAGATATTAAAGATATTTTTATAGATTTATAAAATATTATATATTAATTAGTTATAAAAATTATATCATGTTAGCAAATCAATGGAAAAAGAACGCAATAAGCGTTATGGACAAAATTGAATCTACTCAGATGGAGCAGATCAAGAAGGTTGCAGGTGTTATGGCTGACTGTCTTCAGAGCGGTCATTTGGTTCACACTTTTGGATGCGGGCATGCAAATCTTCCAATAGAAGAGATGTACCCAAGAATCGGGGGCTTTGTCGGATTCCATCCACTTTGCGAGCTTCCTCTTACTTTCTTCACTCATATTGTTGGAGAGATGGGCATCAACCAGTTTCTGTGGCTGGAGAGAGCGGAAGGTTATGGAAAGGCAATCATGTCCAGCTGGAACTTTAATAAGAATGATTTACTGTGGATCTTCTCGCATACAGGAATCAACGCAGTAAATATTGAGGTTGCATTGGAGGCACAGAAGAGAGGAATGAAAGTTATCGCTTACGGAAGTGCCGGAGATACAGGCAATAAGCCAAGCCGTCACTCAAGTGGAAAGAATTTGTTTCAGGTTGCAGATTATGTGGTTGATTCTTGCTGCCCTTTGCAGGATGCTTCTGTAGATTTAAAGAACCATCAAGATAAAATAGGTCCTCTTTCTACAATGGCATTTGTTACAACTGTCTGGATGACAATGTGTACTGTTGCAGAAATACTTGCGGACAGAGGAGTTCATCTGTACATACATCCGTCTCATAACGTACCCGGAGATACAACAGCTCATGAGAGACTTGATGCCTGTCTTGCAGAGTACAAGAGGAGAGTTGCAGGCGTATAACTGCCGGAAAATTAACTAAGTAAAAATGTATTCAAAATACGATATCACAACGGCCAAGTGGGGCAGTGTTTCCAAAGTGAAGCAGTATCACTTGGCCATTTTGCCTTGGGGCTCAACTGAACCTCACAACAGACATCTGCCTTATTGCACGGATATGCTTACCGTTCAGGCAATTGCATTTGAAGTTGCAGAGGCCGCAGCAAAACAGGGGGTTAACGCAATGGTTTTGCCCGGCATTCCGCTGGGTTCTCAAAATCCTGGACAGATACAGCTCCCATTCTGCATTCATGCAACTCAGCAGACACAAATGTGCGTGCTGCGTGATGTTGTTAATTCTCTTAAACATCAGGGAATTAACAAGTTGCTTATAATGAGCGGGCACGGCGGAAATATTTTTAAGGGGATGATAAGAGATATTGCAATGGAGGAACCGTCATTTACAATTTGTCACAATGAGTGGTTTACTTTTATTCCTCGCGACGGATTTTTTGAGGAGAAAGAGGATGACCATGCGGGTGAACAGGAGACTTCCGTAATGCTCCATTATTACCCGGAATTGGTAGATATGAAACTGGCCGGAGAGGGTAAATTCAAAAGATTTACAATAGAAGGGCTTAATAAAAAAGTTGCTTGGGCTCCAAGAGACTGGGCAAAAACTACGCAAGATACCGGCGTGGGCAATCCGTTGAAAGCTACTGCTGCAAAAGGCGCTGCCTATATGAATGCCGTTCTTCCGCCGATTGTAAAATTTGTTGTTGATTTTGCCAGCTCTAAGAGCTTATATTAAATTTGTGTAACAATCAAAAAATCTTTACATTTGCCGCTCCTTAAGAGGCGGCAAATGCTGTTTTAAGGAATGGACCTCCGCATAAGCGGAACTACAAATAATGTTAAACAACTAACCAATTTATTAATTAATTATGAGCAAAGAAGAACCAATCGTTGGAAATGAGGAGACTGCAGAGACTCCCGTCCGCAAAAAAGAAGACTCTTTAGAGGCTTACAAAGAAGAAACCGCAGAGGCTTCTGAGCAATCTAAAAAAAGACACAGCAACGCATCTGTTGATCCTGCAAAATTTAAATGGGATGAATTTGAGAAGGCTGCTGATTACGGCGCGCCAAAAGAAGAAGTAGAAAAAGAGTATGACAATACATTCTCTAAAGTTCTTGAGAATGAAGTTGTTGAAGGAACCGTTGCCGCCATGACAAAACGTGAGGTAATGGTAAACATCGGCTACAAGAGTGAAGGCGTTATTTCTATAAGCGAGTTCAGATATAATCCGGATTTAAAAGTCGGAGACAAAGTAGACGTTTACGTAGAAAGTGTTGAAGACAGAAACGGAAAATTAATAGTATCACATAAAAAAGCATGCGCTCTTAAGTCTTGGGATAGAGTTAATGAGGCTTATGACAAGAGCGAGATTGTTAAGGGATATATCAAGTGCCGTACTAAGGGCGGTATGATTGTTGACGTCTTTGGAATAGAGGCTTTCTTGCCTGGTTCTCAGATAGATGTTAAGCCAATCAGAGACTACGATATCTTTGTTAATAAGACAATGGAATTCAAGGTTGTTAAAATCAATCATGAATTCAAAAACGTAGTTTTGTCTCACAAGACTTTGATTGAGGCAGAGCTTGAGGCTCAAAAAGCACAGATTATCAGCAAGCTGGAGAAGGGACAGGTTCTTGAGGGAACTGTTAAGAACATTACTTCTTACGGAGTATTTGTTGACCTTGGCGGTGTTGACGGTCTTATCCATATCACAGATTTGTCATGGGGCAGAATTAATAATCCGGAAGAGGTTGTTAAATTAGACCAGAAGATAAATGTTGTTATCCTAGATTTTGACGGTGAAAAGAAGAGAATCGCTCTTGGTTTGAAGCAGCTTACTCCTCATCCTTGGGATGCTTTGGATCCAAACTTGAAGGTTGGAGATAAGGTAAAGGGCAAGGTTGTAGTCATTATGGATTACGGTGCTTTTGTAGAGATTCAGCCTGGTATTGAGGGTCTTATCCACGTATCAGAGATGTCTTGGTCTTCTCATCTGAGAAGTGCTCAGGATTTTATAAAGCTTGGTGATGAGGTTGAGGCACAGGTTCTTACTTTAGACAGAGATGAACATAAGATGTCTCTTGGCATGAAGCAGTTAAAGGCAGATCCTTGGACAACTATTATGGATAAATATCCTGTCGGGAGCAAGCATACTGCAATTGTTAGAAACTTCACAAACTTTGGAGTTTTTGTAGAGCTGGAAGAGGGTGTTGACGGTCTCGTACATATCAGTGATTTGTCTTGGACTAAAAAGATTAAACATCCTTCTGAGTTTACTGCTCTTGGTGACAAATTAGAGGTTGTCGTTTTGGAAATTGATAAGGACAACAGAAGATTGTCATTGGGTCACAAGCAGTTAGAAGAGAATCCTTGGGATACATTTGAGACTATATTTACAGTTGGTTCTGTTCATAATGGAACAATTGTTTCATTCAATGAGAAGGGCGCAACCGTTGCACTTGAATATGGCATTGAGGGATTTGCACCTGTAAAGGGACTTGTTAAAGAGGACGGCACCAATGCAAAGGCAGAGGAGAAGCTAGACTTTAAGGTTATTGAGTTCAACAAGGGCGCAAAGAAGATTGTTCTTTCACACTCCAGAATAGCTGAGGACAATAAGAGAGAAGCTAATGGCGAAAAGCCGATAGCTGCTGATGTAAAAGCTTCTGAGACTGAGGCTACTAAGAAGGCAGCTAAGAAGGTAAAGGCTGGCGTTGAAAAGACTACGCTGGGTGATATCTCTGAGCTTGCAGATCTTAAGAAGGAGATGGATAAAGAGGCAAAGGCAGAAAAGAAAGAAGAAAAAGCTGAATAGATTTAGTGGAATTTTCTTTTACCACATTGGGTACCGCATCTGCGCGTCCCACTTCTAACAGATATCCAAGCGCTCACATACTAACCATAGGTGGGCGCTTGTTTTTGATAGACTGTGGGGAAAGCGCTCAGATACAGATGACTAGAGCAGGATTGTCTATCGCGAGAATAGATAATATCTTTATCTCTCATCTGCACGGGGATCATATTTTTGGTCTGTTTGGGCTGCTCTCCACAATGGATATGATAGGGAGAGTTTCACCACTGCACATGTATGCTCCTGCCCAGATGCGGAACATTATAGATTTCTTTTTGAAGCAGTTTGGGGGTCTTAAGTATCAGGTTGTTCTGCATAAGGTAAAATGTACGGAGCCCGTTAAAATTCTTGAGTTTAAATCTTTGGATGTATATGCGTTTCCGCTAAGGCACAGAGTGGAAACATACGGTTATCTTTTTAAAGAGAAGGCACCGCAGCAAAACATTATCAAAGAGAAAATTGAGGAGAAGCATCTGACTATAGAGGAGATGGCGCGGCTGAAAGAAGGGAATAATATTACTCGCGATGGCGGTGAGGTCTTGCTCTCTTCTGAACTTACATACACTCCTTTCTACCCGCGCGGCTTTGCATACTGCTGTGATACAGCTCCTTTCCGTGAATTGTCGGGATGGGTGAAAGGTGTTGATCTAATGTATCATGAGGCCACTTATGGAAATGATTTGGATGTTCTTGCAAAGAGTACTTTTCATTCTACTGCTGCGGATGCAGCGCAATGTGCCAAAGATGCATGCGCCGGAAAGCTTGTGATTGGCCATTTTTCTTCCCGCTATAGAAGCGTGGAAGTTCTTCTTGCTGAGGCACGTAAACTGTTCCCGGAAACTTACCTGTCAAAAGAGGGAACGAAATTTGATATCCCTGTTAATACCGCAGTATCAGATACCAAAAATTTGGCAACTCATTAAGAAGTGCACGGTTAACAACTGTCGGGATTAAAATTATTTTATTTGTTATGTCAAGATTTTTTAAGAGATTTTTATTGTCTGCTGCAATTGTCTGTGCGGCAGGTGTTTATAGCGCTAATGCGCAGAGTTATCTGAACACTCCCAGCACTTATCCTTCTATTAATTATAACTCTAATGATTTGAATTTTGCCGCTGCAAAAGTCAAACAGACATTGTTCTATCTCTCTAATTTTTACCTGGATACGGTGAATGTACAGAAAGTGACGGATGAAGCAATTACCAAAGTTATGCAGCAGTTTGACCCGCACTCTGTTTACATTACAGCAAAGGATGTGGATGAGATGGAGGAGCCACTGGTTGGGAATTTTGACGGTATAGGTGTTGAGTATGCTATCATAAATGATTCATTATCAGTACAGAGCGTTATTCCAGGAGGTCCGTCTGAGAAAGTAGGGCTGCATGCAGGTGATAAAATAGTAAAAGTCAACGGAGAGGAGATATGCGGTACTCATCTGACCACCAAGCGCGTGCTGGGTTATCTGAGAGGTGACCGCGGAACAAAAGTTAACGTTGCGATTTTAAGAAGAGGGGCAAGCGGAGAAATTGACGTTACTATTACCAGAGATAAAATTCCTTTGAATACCGTTGACGCTGCTTATGAAATTTCCAACGGTATTATGATGATTCGCATAAGCCGCTTTGGAGCAGAGACTTATAAAGAGATGATTATTCCGGTTAAACAGTATATCTCCGCTCATAAGGGCAAACTTAAAGGTATTATTCTAGATTTGCGTGGCAATCCCGGCGGATATCTGGAGACTGCTTTAACTATTGCTAATGAGTTCCTTGATAAAGGTCAGCTGATTCTTTATACGGAGGGACGTGTTGTAAAACGTACTGATGACATAGCAAACGGAGCCGGTATTTTGAAAAATGTTCCGCTTGCAATTTTGATAGATGAGAGTTCCGCTTCTGCCAGCGAGATTGTTGCCGGTGCAATGCAGGATTGGGACAGAGGCACAATAATAGGGCGCCGTTCATTTGGTAAAGGCCTTGTGCAGCAGGAGTTTCCGTTGCAAGACGGCGGACGTCTGCGTATGACAATTGCACGTTACCACACTCCAAGCGGCCGTGTAATTCAGTCTCCTTATGAGAACGGAGAGGCTGACAAATATTATGAGAACGTAATAAAAAGATACCTTTCTGACGAGCGTTTTAATAAAGACAGCATTAAAATAAATGACTCATTAAAATTTAAGACTCTCAAAAAAGGACGCATAGTCTATGGCGGCGGCGGAATTATTCCGGATGTCTTTATGCCTGTTGATACATCCTTCTACTCAAAGAGTTACATTAAATGCGTGAACAAAGGCGTCTTGACAGATTTTGTCAATATCTACACAGACAATCATCGTAAAGAATTTAATGCGCAGTACAAAAACATGGAGCAATTTGCCAAGAACTATCAAGTTCCCGACAGTTACTGGAATGAATTCCTTGCATACTCCAAAGCTCACGGCGTAGAATTCACAGATCCGGACTTAAAAACCTCCGGTGCAGAAATCCGTAAGAACCTCAAAGCCCTAATAGTCAGAGCTCTCTATGGTCTTGACGGCTATCTGGAATATGACTACTCTACAGATCCCGAGGTCCAAAGAGCCTTGAAGGTTCTGAAATAACTTCGGCAGTTTGGAAAAGTGTAGCCCTGTGCGTTTTAGAACAGGATGCTAAAAGTGTACCTCTGGGTTGCACTGTGTATCAGTATGTTACAGAAGATCTCAATTTTAAATCCGAGATGTTTTACAACTGCTTGATTATCAATATCACCCCAGACTATACCAGATCAGACAGTTACGTAATCGTATTTCCAAGACCCCATGCTCGCATTTCTCCAAACATATTGTCAAAACTGCTGAATAATAATCTTTAAGCGGAGCGGCTGAAATGTCCCCAAGGCCTCAGGCCCGCGACCGTAGGGAGCGTGCCTTTCCGCGGCGGTAGCCGCGTGAACCACAAGGCATTACGCCGCTTTGTGGCGGAATGCTCTGCATGTGGCGCACAGCGGCACATGCAATCTTGGCGCAACTTCATTTTGTGCGCAAAATCTTGTTATGTTCTCGCTTGCGCCTACGGTTTTTTAACGGCTTATTGCCTGGGCTGCACTTGGTTGAAGAGGAAACTCAGATGCCATTGGTTATGAGTAATTTTCAGCAACAGAGCCGGGCATCTTCGGACAATCCTCTTCAACCTGCGTTCAGCGCGGCAATGGCGTCTAAAACCTTATGGCTGCAGAGCAAGACATAACTTCAACTTTGCTTGGAAGATGTTCTATAAGACGGGCGGCAGTGCCGCGAGTCCGCGACCGAAGGGAGCGTGCAGCTCCGCGCGACAGCGCGTTAAACCCCAATGCAATGCGCTGCTTTGTAGCGCATTGCTCTGCATGTGACGCAAAGCGGCACATGCAATTTTAATCCGTCAGCATCAGACCAGTGCGCTTGTACGTTTGAATATTCACGGCCGTATCTTCCTCCAACAGTTTGCGCAGCTTAAGTATGTGATTATCAAGGCTACGTGATGTGAAATAATCATCCGCACCCCAAATTTGATTCATAATCGTGTTTCTTTCAACAATGCTCCCTTTGTGTCTGCATAGCACCTCAAGTACCTCCGCCTCCTTAGGGGTCAACTTCACTTCTCTGCCTGCTGCATTAAGCACTAAGATATTTCTGCTCTTGTCAAATGTGTAATGTCCTAGTTTGAAGAGATATATGGATTTTTCTCTGTTTGTCCTCCTTAGCAATGATTTGATTTGTCCGTCAAGCTGCTCTTTTGTAAACGGCTTCTTAAGATATGTGTCAATACCGGAAGCATAGCCCTTTTTAAAGTCATCGGACTCTGTCAATCCCGATAGTATAATAATTGGGATATCCGGATTTTTCTTCCTTATCATAGCAGCCATAGTGTTGCCATCCATTACCGGCATATCTACATCAGTAACAACTACATCCGGGTGTACAGAAGCAAAAGTATCCAACCCTTTTTTCCCATCCGGTGCAAGCGTTACCTCGTAGCCTCCAATTACTTTTTCAAGCTCTGATTTTACAATAAACCTGAGCCCGGAATCATCTTCCACAAACAGAACTTTTATCATAATATGCTGTGTTTCAAAGGATACATTAATATAACATTTGTGTATTTATTTAATTCACTCTCAATCTTGACATCTCCTCCTTGTCCTCTAACTATCTGATAAACAAAGTTGAGGCCAATTCCGTGCCCGCTTCCTTCAGTAACATTATCGCCTCTTTCAAAAATATCAAAAACCTTCTTTAAATTTTCTTTAGGAATTCCACGTCCGTTATCCCTCACAGAAATCTGCATATAGTTGTTTTTTAATTCAGATGATAATTCAATCCTCACCTCATCCCCGGAATACTTTATACAATTCTCAATCAAATTTTCCAGCGCTTCAATAAAGTAATCTTTATCAGTATCAACGTATTTTCCTTTGCTGCAATCTATTATGAAATCAATTTTCCTGCCTGAATTTTCAACTTTATACTTTTCTGCAAGAGATTCAAGCACCGGTTGAATTATGACTCTCGATGTCTCAAATTTTAATCGCTTCTGTTCCAGTTTTGCAATAGCAAGCACTTTATTGCACAAATCCAGAAGGTGTTTTGCTTCTGTCATCAGTGTAGTAAGATATTCTCCCTTCAAATGCTCGTCGTCTCCTAAAGAATTGTTGTTAAGGCTTTTAGAAATAAGTGATATAGAACTAAGAGGTGTCTTCATATCGTGAATCATGGCATAAGTATGGTCTTGCCTCATCTTTGCTATAGCTCTCTGTCGCCTGATTATGTTAACTTGTTTTACAAGACAATAAATAACAAAGACAATGATTATAAAAGTAGATACGACAAGTTCCCACATATTATTAAGAATTGCCTTGTAAGGATTTTTAATGATTGCCCATGCGCCAAGGGAAAAGTCTGCATTTATAGGGATTATGTGCGTTCTAAATTCTTTGGAACCCCTTTTTGCAAAATATTCCTCCCTGTCAAAAACAGTTGGATCAGAGGTATATACCTCCTCTTTTTGGTCCCTCCACAAATGCACCGTCACAAAATTTCTTGCAATTTTCTTAAAAAGATTATCTGTTCTGGATTCTCCAATTAAAAAATAAAGACCGTATATATTCTTAAGTGCCAGCTCTTTTACAAAATATGTCCCGATAGAGTAATAATTCCTTTTGCTGTGGTATGCCTCCGCCATGCTGCTAAGTTCAACAAATCTGTTTGTTGATATACCGGTCCCTCCGCGCGGCATTTCAATAAAGATTGTCTGCTCTGCCCTAATGGAATCAATTCTGTTCATCAGCTCCTCTTCCATTGCCTTTTTAAAGCACTCATCTATAGTGTTGTACATATTGGTCCGCATTTCATTGTAAGTGTGCGCAACCCACAGCATTTGCAGCGGAACAATAGCCAGAATGGCCAGAAAAGAGAGATATTCAATGACTTTCTTCATCCTAATTGTAAACTTACAAAAACTTTATGGCTCTCAGAAAAAAATGACAATTTGGAGACATATATTTGTTTTTATGTTGTTCAAATTTGTATAAGAAAATCTTATGGAATTAAGTTAAAGTAGTAGTGCTTGTTTGTCAATGTATTGCGGCGAATACTACATGAAGCGGTTAAGCATGGAGCCAACTTGCCGCAATGCAACAAACAAGGTTGGTCAGTTAAACAAACTTAATATATGAAAAAAACATTTTTGAATGTTTGTGCAACAACATTATTTCTGTAATATAAGTTACATAATGGAGAGTCTTTACGGACATTGATCCTATACCAATAAATAAGTCGTTCAGCAGTAGAGAAATCGGCAAAAAGTAATAACTTTAGAAATTATCAAAGTTATTAAAGACCGATTAAAAATAGCACATTTACAAAGAGCCGGATTGCGTTTGTATTAAAGCATGCGGAAACAGGTTTTAGTGTGGAAGACGTATGCCGTAAGACAGGCATATCTGAAGCCACATTTTATAATTGGAAGAAGAAATATGGAGGAATGGGAATTACTGAATAAAGGAAATCATGACAATTGGAAGAGGAGAACATCAAATTAAAGAATAATGATGTCGCAGAACCATATGAATATATGTGTATTATAGAGAAAATATAATGGGAGTCTATGATAAAAATGTATATCAAATTATGGAACAGCACAAATATTAATGACAACATTAATTTCATTAAACAATAAAGTGTATTGCGATGAAGACGAGTCTTAGATATGTAATCATGTGTAGCCTCGTGATAAAAACAGCTATATTATCAGCCCAGAATCCCGTTTCCATTAGTGATTCTACAAAAATTCGGCATATTGATTCAGTTATAGTTGTTGCACATAATAAACGATTATCAATTATACCTGATGGTTATCAATTATTATTTAATAGTAAAGCAGATTTAAAAGGTAAAGAAGTATCAGACCTTTTAAAAACCGTCCCATCTATACAGCTATTAAATGGATCTTTGGGTATGGTTGGAAAGGAAGGAGTTCTTGTCTTTATTAACCATAAGCTTGTTAGACTGGATGGGAGGTCACTTTTGTCATACCTTAACTCAATACCGGTAAGTAACATTAAGAGCATCCGTGTTATGACCATTCCTCCGTCACAGTATGATGCAGAAGGCAATGTAGGAGTAATAAGAATAGCAACCAGGGACATATTGCCTACAGGAATTAATGGGCTTGTTAAATGGAGTTTTGGGCAGAACACATATTCATCATATATGGGATCAGCTTATATTGGATACAACAATTCAAAATTATCCTTTAATGGCACATTGTCTTATGATAATATTAATTATTTGAACAAGACAAGTTATCTGAGTTATTATCCACAACTCACAGCTTCAACGTCCAATCCCAAACGTTGGAATATGACATCTGCCATGCTTAACCTTGATTTGAGTTACAAGTTCAACGAGAAAATGTCAGTATCTGTTGACCTGTCCTGCCCGTTACATAATAGTGAAAGGATTTCCGATCTGGATAATAGAACAGAGTATATGGGTATAATGACAAATGCTGTTGACTCCGTTTTACTGTCACATGGCAAAACCACCAGTAATACTAATAAAATCAATTCTGGCCTATGCTTTAACTATCATATAAACGATAGTACGATTTTTTCGGTTAACACCAATTACTTGAAAAATGCTGTGAAAACAAATCGCAATTTTTCATCTTCTTTATTAACCAACGGTTTATCCTCTCCACAAGAGTTATATTGGACATCAGGCAAGGTTGATTATGATATAATAACAGCTGCTACCGATCTTGAAACCGTCCTTTTTACATGTAAATTCAATACGGGGGCGAAATTTTCCTATATCAATACGCAATCGGCAGATAGCTATATTGGCAATTTCAATGACCATAACACATTCAGATATAAGGAAAATGTTGATGCCATCTACTTTTCCGGTGAAAGAAAAATAAATAACTGGATATTTAAGGGAGGACTTCGCTTTGAGTATACGTTTACTACAGGTGAATCAGTCAATTATTCGGAGACTGAGCATAATAAATACTTTCATGTTTTCCCAACAATTAGTATCCTTTATAAACTTGGTGAAAACAGTAATATATCTTTTCAGTATTCAGCCAGAATAGAAAGACCTCCATATAAATATTTAGATCCTTTCAAGTGGTATATTACCAAGTATAGCTATTCTGCCGGTAACCCGTTATTACGCCCATCCTATATCAATAATTATGAATTGAATTATCTGTTCCGTGAATCCTTCAGTGCTCGTTTATATTATACAAGTCAAACAAATCAAATAGGCAAGTTGGTTATTCTGGATAAAGAAGATGTATTGAAACAGGCAGAAACAGCTAATAATTTTCTTGATGTAAAAAAATTGGGAATGAATATTTACAAATACGTCTCTCCGTTTGAATGGTGTAAGACCGTAATACAGTGTGATTTTTCCAAAGATTTGTATTATTCAAAAAAACAAGAATTCAAGAATATTTCCGGTTACGAAGGTTCTTTTTATTTGTATAACTCATTTTCTATAAAAAAACAATTTATCATTGACTGCAATTTAACTGAAAACTTGCCCGGACTATATAACTATCGCAAAAGGCATAATGCATTTCAGGCCGATATTGCGTTCAAGTATATACACAAAAAAACAGGTATGGAATTTAAGTTGGAAATTTCTGACATATTTAAGACAGCTGAACCAGAATATACATACAAGAGCGACGGTAT
>DAONEN010000002.1:0-59544 GCA_035403105.1 Candidatus Egerieousia sp.
ACTCAATCAACGTATCAGTCTCCGTAGGAGTTGTACTCTGGGAGTTTTTTCAAAGGTTACGCGGATAGTTTTTAAAAACCAAAACTCACAGCAGGAGCGGCTTCTGTTTTTATCTTTTGCTCTGTTAATGTCTTGTGGATTTTATCATACATGAATTTGTAATGAGCTTTCTGGACAGGATTTCCGGCGACAGAGGCTGCAAGGAATTTCTGCTGAAGCTGAGTCAGCTGATAGTATATCATTGAGCCTATGTCTGAGTTGTCTTTGTCTGCAGCCACGCCGGTAGATATGGTTCTGTCTCCCATTCTGAAGGTCATTGCATTTGCACCTGTATACAAGTCCAGAAGATGCTTAACATAGGCCTTTTGCATAATTCTTTGAGCTGATGCCTCTTTTGTTCCTGCAGCTGCGGGAGCAAAAATCATTGCATTCATATCTGCAAAATAATCGCTCAAAGAGTAAGCCTTTGCTCCATTTGAAATTTCATCCTCATAGCAATTAAGAAGAACCCGTCGTGAGACAAGATTGTCCAGAGTTGAATTGTAGATTTGCTCTAGAACTATATCCGGCCTGCGAACTATCTTATTCATTATATCATTAGGAATCAGCCATGTCTGAGGGGAGAAAGTATTTCTCTTTAAATATGCCATTGCCTCTTTTTGTTTTGCTTTTTCTACATGTGTGTAGATAGCACCGGGCTGGTCTGAATATTTCTCATCTTCATAAACGCCTCCAATCCACTTAGCTACGTGATTGTTGTATCTTCTGTACTGACCAAGAACTTGATCATAAAGTTCCAGCAAATTATCATATCCTTCATTAGGGGTGTTAGTCCACTCTATCAAATGATTCATGATAAACTTAAGGTTGCGTGTTCCTACTTCATTGGTTTCCATTTGATTAGCACCCAGGTCTTCACTTTGCAATCTTGGATCATTAACGCTGCTCTCCGTTCCAAACTGATAAACAGGATTCTTTATTTTCTCTTTAACAACATTGCTAAGATAAGGGATTTCACTGTCGGGAGTAGTAAATTGAGAAAGCCTCTTATAGCCCCACTGAATTGCCCACTTGTCATAAGGGCCAATGCAAGGGAACATCAAATTTTGAGGGATGTTATCACCCGGTTCAGCAACATAATTGAAACGTGCGTAATCCATTATAGATGAGGCATGTCCGTACTCCTTCAAAAAGTTCGCATCCTTCAGCTGCGCCACAGTATAGTGTGCGCTGCCAATGAAATTGTGACGCAATCCAAGTGTATGTCCAACCTCGTGGGAAGAGACAAATCTGATAAGCTCTCCCATAAGATTGGTAGGTAACACCATATGACGCGCCATTGTATCTGACGGAGCACACTGAACCAGGTACCAGTCTCTCAATAGTTTCATCACATTATGATACCAATTTATGTGAGTCTCAATGATTTCACCTGAACGCGGGTCACTTACATGAGGGCCGCTGGCATTCTCAATATCAGACGGTTTGTAGATTATAGCAGAGTGAGTTGCATCCTCCAAAGACCAGGTAGAATCTTGCTCTTTTGTTGGAGCAACTTCTGCGCGAATTGCATTTTTAAATCCTGCCGCTTCAAATGCCGGCTGCCAATCATTCACACCTGCAATCAGATACGGAACCCATTCTTTTGGAGTAGATGGATCTATATATATCACGATAGGTTTTACAGGCTCTACCAATTCTCCCTTTGCATACTTTTCTGCATCCTCCGGCTTAGGCTCCAGCCTCCAGCGGGAAATCATATCCACTCTTTTTACACCCTGCGGATTTTTATCAAAATCTGTGTAACCGACTGTAAAGTAACCAACTCTAGGGTCCTCATATCTTGGTTGCATGGGAACCTTGGGAAGCATTACCATAGAAATATTTAGGGCATAAGTAGCCGATCCTTCCTCTTTGCTATACGTTACAAGAGAAGTAAATTCTGTATTGATTGGATATGTCTTAATACTTTCTACATAAGAGCGGTCTTTCATTATGCTGTTAATTCTAAGACCTTTTTTATCTCCTTTGCTAAAATACAGACCGTTGTTATCACTTAACAGAAAGTCAGTTATATCAATAACGTTATCTCCGTTCCCCTGTGCTTTAATATCAAAGGAGGCAATGATTGCATTGACGTTTGAGTTCTTTACATTTTGCGCAAGCTCTCCGGTTGAACGCTCCCTCAGCAAAACCTCTTGAATAAAAATCTTGTTGCCCGGACCTTTTGAAAATCTTATCATTGCATCATTGATCTCATCTCCGGCATAACCGCCAAAAGAGATTCTGCCACCCTCTGCAGATTTCACAATTCTAGAAACAATCTCAATATCGCGTCCAATGATAGAGTCATTAATATTAATGCACCACTTTTCATCTTTCTGCTCATAAACAGTAGTAAATCCCTTCATCACTTTGGTATCCGGTGTAAGGAATTTATCCATAGCCATAGGACCTTTTTTCTTATCCTTGTCCTTATCGGCTCCGGCTTTATCACTCTGATCACCAGGCTTTTGCCCATTTTGCATCTCCGGATTATCCTTGCGATCCTTATTCTTGCGACCCTGCGCAAGCGCGCTGTTGCTGTTGGCACTAACACTCACGCAAAAGCTCAGTGTTGCCGCCGCGCAAAACATTGTAAAAAACTTGTTGATTGTCATATAATTTGAATTGATTTGATTTTCTGGTTACGGATTCATCATATCCGTATTTCTGAAGTTGAGAATTTCATAAATGGAACTGATAGCCGCATCTGCGGGACCGTCGGGTTCCAGCATCTTGGCCTTGTTATAGGCGTTGATTGCTTCTCCCCACATTTGCTGCCGGCGATAAAGTCCGCCAAGAAGATACCAAGCATAAGCATTGTTGGGTTCCCTTTCTAACAATGCATTTACTTGATTATAAGCTTCTTCATTGTGTCCTTCACGCATGAGCGCCTCAATCTCAACTGTCGTGATTATTTGTGATATGAGCTTCTTCTTCTGTTCCATAACAATTCAAAAATACATAATCAATTTCAACTTTCCAATTCAAAAATTTTTAAAAAAACCCAGCCGTTTTCACACGCGCCGTAAAAAAAACTCCGGAGAAAATCCCCGGAGTTTTTTTTTAAGATTTATACTCCTACTTAACCATTCCGGAAAAGCCCATAAATGCAAGGGCAAGCATGCCGGCGGTAATCAATGCAATTGGAGTTCCGCGGAAAGGTTTTGGAACGTTATTTAGTTCCATCTGCTCTCTTATTCCTGCAAACAAAGTGATTGCAACACCAAAGCCGAGTGCAAGCGCCATTGCGTAAACTACTGATTCAGCAAGGTTTAACATGTGAGGCGCGGCGCCAAAAGTGAACTCTTTGGTTACTACAATAATTGCAACTCCAAGTACTGCACAGTTAGTGGTAATCAATGGAAGATAAATTCCAAGAGCCTGGTAAAGTACCGGGTTTATTTTCTTAAGAATGATTTCTACCATTTGAACCAGCGCAGCAATTACAAGGATGAAGACAATTGTCTGCATGAAAGTAATATCTATCTGCTGTCCAAACCATGTATTTATTAGGATGTGATATTGAATCAAATACGTCACCATGGTGGAAAGTCCCATTACAAAGCAAAGTGCTGCGGACATTCCAACTGCGGTGGAAATTTTCTTGGATACTCCAAGGAACGGGCATATTCCCAGAAACTGAGAAAGTATTACGTTGTTAACGAATACTGCTGAAATTATTATAAATAAATACTGCATAATTTTTTCTTTTTTTAAACCGGCTTTAGGTGATCTCTTTTTTGCCTTTTTGTATTATCTAACCAGCGGCTTTTAATCAATCCCCTAAGTGGGTTATATTCATTTACGTAATATTTTAAGCGTTAGCCTTTTTACGGTTAGTGACACTGTTGAACAAAACCATCAGATATCCAAGAACAATGAACGCTCCGGCAGGAAGAATGAAGATTAACATTCCGTCTGCGTCAAACAATTTCATGTTCATGAAAGACAAACTTCCAAGGAACTCTCTTATGATTCCAATGCATGTCAGTGACAATGTAAATCCAAGACCGACACCAACTCCGTCGCATAATGAATCAATGACCGTATTTTTGTTTGCGTATGCTTCTGCACGTCCAAGGACAATACAGTTTACAACAATTAGCGGTACATAAATTCCCAATGTTTTATAAAGGGCCGGTGTGTATGCCTGCATAAGAAACTGAACTACAGTCACAAATGCGGCTATGACAACTATATAGCAAGGGATTCTTACTTTGTCCGGAATGTGCGGAGCAAGTGCGGAGATTCCCATGTTTGAGCAAGCAAGAACTATCATTGTTGCAAGCCCCATTCCCATTCCGTTAAGAGCGGAGGTGGAGGTTGCAAGTGTAGGGCACATCCCAAGAACAAGTACAAATGTTGGGTTGTTCTTTATGATTCCCTGTAATGTCAATTTAAACTTATTCATGATAATCTATTTTTTATTCCCGACAGTGTTTACTCCTTTTGCAGCAGTTGCAGCAGCGGCGTTAGCAGCTGGCTTTGCAGCAGTTGCAGCGGTTGTTGTGGCAGCGGTTGAATCAGCGGCAACGGCAGAAGAATCTGCAGGAGCGGCCTCGGCAGCTGAAGCGGATTTCTCTGAATTTATATTATTGAATATGTCGGCGGCCTGTTGCATTGCATCGCAAAACGCTCTTGATGAGATTGTTGAAGCTGTAATTGCATCAATATCTCCTCCATCTTTCTTAACTGCAATTTTAACACTGCCGTTTATAAGATTCATACCTTTCCATTGTTTGATGAAAGGTTGATTAGGATCTGTGATTTTGGCACCAAGTCCAGGAGTTTCCTGATGGTTAATTACTGCAGTATTATAAACTGCACCATCGGGAGTAAAACCAACCATCAAACTAAATGCCCCTCCAAAACCTTTTGTTGTTGTGACAGGAATTGCATAGCCAACTATCTGACCGTCCTTCTTTGCTAAATAAACCTTATCCATTTTGGAAGGAGTGGTTGGGTCTGCAATAGACAATGTGTCTTTTGCAACGTCATTGTTGCACGCCGGAACTACCTGTTTGATAGCCTCATTCACATTTGCAGCCTCTGCCAATTCTATTGGCTCTTTTGTAACTGCATAAACTACTGCAACTGCAGCTGATGCTCCAAGACAAATAAACAGGAGCACAAGCGCCATGTTTTTTAAATTAGATTGTGTTGCCATAATTATTTCTTCTGCGCCTCCTTCGCAAATCTCTTTGGTCTTGCGCTTCTGTTAATCAGAGGAACTATTGCATTCATAATAAGGATAGCAAATGAAACGCCCTCCGGATATGAACCAAATTCCCTTATCAGAACCGTAAGAATTCCTATTCCTACTCCAAAGATTATCATACCTTTAGGAGTCATTGGACTGGTAACATAATCAGTTGCCATAAAGAATGAGCCCAACAGCAAACCTCCGCTCAGCAAATTAAATACAGGATCTGTAAATTTGGAAGGATCTGCCAGATACAGAATTCCGGAGAATACAAATACCGTTAGTAAAATTGACAATGAGATATGAGGTTTGATTACTCTTCTGAAAAGCAGATAAATAAATCCAAGAATCAAAGCCAATGCGCAAGCCTCTCCGGAACTTCCTCCAATTCTTCCCCACAACATTTGTCCGTAAGAAAGATTAGGATCTTTGTCCAAAAGAACTTGTTTAATAGTAGCTCCATTATTCAATTGAGCCTGAACCTCAGGCTTTGCAAGTTGCTCCTTTACATAGGCTAGCGGGGTTGCTCCGGATGTTGCATCCATTGCCGTTGAGACTGTCTGCTGATTGCCAAAAAGGTAACCGCTTTCAGGTGCGTGAAAAGCTGCCCCGGTCATAAGAACAGGGAATGAAACAAGCAAAACAACACGGGCAACAAGTGCGGGGTTAAAGAAATTTTGACCAAGTCCGCCAAAAGTCATCTTAGCTATTCCAATGGCAACAACAGCACCAATAAGAATCATCCACCAAGGTGAGCAGACCGGCAAGTTAAGAGCCAGCAGAACGCCCGTAACCACAGCTGACAAATCGCAAATAGTCAGCGGCCCTTTGAACATGAATTTCTGAATCAGATATTCAACTATTACACAGGCCACTACGCTAATAAGGACAAGCTTGATTGCGGACAAACCAAAGAAGTATATGGAGACCAAGACAGCCGGCATCAGTGCAATGATGACGTCTAGCATCAGCCTCTTGGTGTTTTCCCTCCCATGAACGTGAGGGGCACCGGATACAATCAGTTTATTCATTATTATTAATTTTTTAATTTTTTCTCAAAGTTTACTGTCGTGATAAATAATTAAATTACAGATATTTAACAAATATTATCTTTAATATCCCGACAGTTTTTTAATCCGCTTATTTTTTAGGACGGCTCTTCATAATTTTCATCACTGCCGCCTTGCCTAATCTGACTGAATCCAAAAGCGGAATATATGCCGGGCATGTAAACTGACAGCAGCCGCACTCAATACAGTCATAAATTTTATGATCTTCCAAGCCATCCATATCTCCTGCGCGATACATCTTATTTAAGATATAAGGCTCAAGTCCCATTGGACAGGCGTTAATGCATTTTGCGCAACGGATACAACTTCCCTCTTCATGTCTTTTAGTCTGATCCTCCGTTAAATACAATATTGAAGAAGATCCTTTTAAAGTAGGAGCGTCCAAATTTGAAATGGCCTTGCCCATCATAGGACCACCGTTTATAATTTTTGCGGCATCCTCAGGAATGCCTCCGCAATAATCAATAATCTCTTTAAAAGGAGTTCCTACTCTGTGCAAGAAATTTCTCTGTACTTTGCTGCAATCTCCCGTAACAGTCATAACACCTTGAAACAAAGGCATATTCTTCTGTACTGCATTATAAACTGCAATGGTAGTTGCAACATTCTGAACAACCGCTCCGGTATCAACAGGAAGTCCCATAGAAGGAACTCTCTTTTTGATAACAGCATCAATCAGCTGTTTCTCACCGCCTTGCGGATATTTCTTCTTTAGCTTTACAACTTCAATATTAGGATGCTTGCCGCTTGCAAGAGAAGTTAGTTTTTCAATTGCAGCGGGTTTGTTCTCCTCAATTCCTATGTAGCACTTCTTTACATTAAGCGCCTTCATCAAAATCTCACATCCAATCAAAAGCTGCTCAGGCATCTCCATCATCTCACGATAATTTGATGTCAGATATGGCTCGCACTCGGCTCCGTTAATAATAACGCATGTTGGATGCGCCGTTGGAGGAGGGCAAAGTTTAATTGCCGTTGGAAATGTTGCGCCGCCCAGTCCGACAACACCGCACTCCCTGATTTTATCAACCAATTGTTTTTGGTCTAATTTAACTTCACTGACAACTGCATCTGAGCGGTCTATATTCTCCATCCACTCATCTCCCTCAACATCAATAACTACCGTCATTACAGGATTGCCTGCTATATCTTTTACCGGCTCAATTGAGCGTACTGTTCCAGAAACGGAAGAGTGGACGGGAGCAGAAACAAATCCTTTTGGATTTGCTATCAACTGTCCAACTTTAACTTTATCTCCCGGTTTTACAATTGGTTCTGCAGGAGCACCAAGATGCTGGCCCATAGAAATATAGGCAACCTTTGGAATTGGCAGCTTCTCAATTGCAGCTTCCGCGGAAATTTTTTTGTCCGCCGGATGAACACCACCTATAAAAAATGTTTTCATAATATATTCTCCTTTGTTATGCAACTGGCTTCTCTGCCGGTTTTGGTGCAGGCTGTGCAACTATCTGAGCTGCAGGCTGCGCCTGAACTACAGGTCTTGGCGGAAAGTTACATTCATGAATTGCACCCGTAGGGCACTCAAGAACACACTTGCGGCACATTCTGCATTTTGTGTAATCTATATAAGCTAAATTATTCTCTACTGTTATAGCTCCAAACTGGCAGACCTTCTGACATTTGCCGCAACCTATACAGGCTACAAGACAAGCCTTTCTGGCAACTGCTCCCTTATCCTTATTAACGCAGGAAACATAAACTCTGCGTCCTTTAGGACCCTTGTTTCTAAGTTCGATAACCCCTTTAGGACAAGCTTTTACGCAGGCTCCGCATGAGGTGCACTTATCTTCATCAACTTCAGGAAGACCTGTATTGACATTAATTTTAATTGCATCAAACTTGCAGGCTCTTTCACAGTCTCCAAGTCCAAGGCAGCCAAAACTGCAACCGGTATCTCCAGAATAAAGGGAGGCCTCTGCAGCACAAGTTTTGCGACCATCAAACACATTAACTTTCTGTCTTTTATCGCAAGAACCGGAGCACCTTACAACAGCCACTTGCGGCTCTTTTTCCGCAACGGTGTAGCCTAGCGCGTCTGCTACTTTTTTCATTGTAGCATTTCCGCCAACCGGGCAGAAAAGATGATCCAAATTGCCGGATTTAACGGCGTCCTCTGCAAAGGCTCTGCAACCTGCATGGCCGCAACCTCCGCAATTGGCTCCGGGCATTAAAGCCTCAACGGTATCAATCCTTGGATCTTCCTCTACCTTAAACTTTTGTGCCACCAAAAATAGCACAATCGCCAGAAGCAACCCCAAGATTGTCAAACAAGCGATGGTAAAAATAATTGTATTAGTCATTTACTGTTAATAAATCAAAAGAACTATTATTATATAAAATTCAGGTTTGTTTCAAAAATTACAGGCAAAACTTAAATTTTCACCTGTTAGTATCTTGTAATTTACTGATTGTGAAATAGAAACCTCTCCCCACTTTCCCCCTGAACAAATACAGGATAAAAAAATACAACGCAACCGCCCCCATCACAATTAACCCCAAATATAACTCATTTGTTACAAAACGCTGCAAATATAATAATAATATCAAAAGAATAACCACCGGTATGACATATACAATCCACACCGCCTTGTTGCCAAGCCTTTGTTCCATATTCACGCTCACAGACTCTCCAATATGGTATTCCTCCGCTTGCGATTGTGTCGGCACCGTTGAGTAACCGGTCCCGTCCGTCGTCTTTCCGCGTTTAATTTCAATTACTTTTTCCTGCATCTCGGATGCAGAGCAGAACCCCTTGGCGTGGCATCCAGAACACGCTGATTTGCTTACAATTGTGACTTTTATAACGTCCGGAGTAATCTCCTTGACAACGCCTTCATGAGAAATGATTTCCATTATTTTATTTTGCTAGTTAAAGGATATTTGTTGTTGATGATTTTGGAGACGCGGCCCTGCATTTTGCCCACCAAGATTGAGGATTCAAAGAAGACCGGCAGTTTGTTCTCATCATCTGTTACCCAGATGGTCATATCGTCCTTCCCGGTAAATACGCTTCCGGCTACCACCCTTACGGCAAATTTCATGGTGCGGAATGTTCCGTAACCGGGAACTTTCTTTACCTCCTTACCCAGATATATAAAATACAAATTGTATATATCTTTGTCTATCACAAAGTTAATTGGCTGTTTCTGCCCCATTGGGATATTGCCAAAACTTAAAGTGCGGCTGTGATAATACAGAGAAAGCAAATCAAAAGTGTTTGGAGAACCTTGTAAAACTGTATCAAAAGGCTCTCTGTCATATTTTTGCGTAATGTTTTTTATTGTATAATTTTTATTGTTGAAGTAGAAGGTATTTTTCATCCTGTACTTTCCCTCTGCGGCACTGCGATAGAAATAACTGGGTCTCAGGGTTGAGGGAGAAAACTTTGTTTCAAATCTCTCACGCACTTTAAAGAAAATATCATAGAATTTGAAAGTGTAGCCGTTAATAACAGCGTGATAATCATCGTCTTCATAAGACAACTGACAAACAGCGCTTCCAACATCCGTAAGTACGCCGCCCCATGTATAATTCAGCGTGTATGCAATAGTCTCGCCGCTCTTAAAAGGCAGCTCTTCCTGTGCCTTGCAATTAACCGTCGGGAACAAAAAAATAAACGCAACCATTAGGAAAAATACTGCACGTATTCTATTGGTTTTATTTATTTTAACATTTGAATACATTTGATGTATAAATTGTTACACAAATTTATTCTGCCGGGAACTCATTTGTTGTAAAATCATTTCCGTTAATTTTAGAAGAAAAAGAGACGGGAGCGCCGCCATTGTTCCTGTCAAGGTTTCCGATATTATTCTCCATCACATTTAATTCCTCATCTGAAGGAAGTTCCTGGTCATTGAAATCTGCAAATCTCATCTCTCTCTTTACAAATCTCATGTGCACTTCATCCGTTGGGCCGTTACGGTGCTTTGCTATAATAACATCCGTAAGTCCCTCAGGCATATTGGCATCTGTGGTTCCGTAGTACTCCGGACGATGCAAGAAAATTACAATATCCGCATCCTGCTCAATGGCGCCGGACTCACGCAAATCTGTAAGCTGCGGCTTTTTCTGGCCGCCTCTGATCTCCGCTGCACGGCTAAGCTGGGCAAGTGCAATTACCGGAATATTAAGCTCTTTTGCTATTGATTTTAATGAACGGGATATCTCTGAAACCTCTTGCTCTCTAAATCCTTTTAACTCTTTTGAACCGGTCATCAGCTGAAGATAATCTATTATAATCATCTTAACATGAGCTGTTTGCACAAGCTTTCTTGCTTTTGCACGCAGGTCGGTAATTGAAAGTGAAGGAGTATCATCTATATATAGAGGAGCGTCAACCAAACGGTTAAGCTTATCGCTAAGCTGTACCCAATCTGAATCTGTCATCTTTTTTGCCCCCTTTATTTTGTCTGAAGAAATACCCGTCTCTGCAATCATCAATCTCTGAACAAGTTGCTCAGGAGCCTGCTCTAATGAGAAGAATGCAACAGGTATGCTAAAATCAACCGCCATATTACGCGCCATTGTAAGAACGAATGCAGTTTTTCCCATTCCAGGACGCCCGGCAATAATGACCAAATCTGAATTTTGCCAGCCGAAGGTCACTCTGTCCAAACCCATATAACCGCTATGTAAACCGCTCTGACCGTTTGGATTCTGCTGCGCTTCTTCCATTTTATTAATGGTCTCCGCTATGATAGATTTAACAGGCTTGGTATCTCTGGTCATATTCCTCTCCGCAAGTTCAAAAATCTCCTGCTGAGTGCTGTCCAAAAGCTTATCTACCGGCTCAGAATCATCATAAGATTTCTTAAGGGCATCCAATGAGATGCCAATCATTTTGCGTTGTATATACTTATCAACCAATATTTTAGTATGGTAGTCAATATGAGCCGCTGCTCCAATTTTCAAACTTAGCTGAGTTAAATAAACGGTACCGCCAACCTCATCTAAATCCTTGTTTGCCTTTAGCTGCTCGGCAACGGTGTATATATCAATGGCTTTGTTTGCCTGACTGAGCTGAACAATTGCATTGTAAATCTTCCTGTTCTCCTGTTTATAAAAACATTCAGGAACAAGAGTACTGACAACATCGACAACGGCCTCAGGGTCCAGCATCAGAGTTCCAAGAACAGCCTCCTCTATATCAGGAGCTTGCGGAACCCTATTGCCCGTCTCCAGACCCGCCACTTCCATCTCTTTGTTGCGTGCCTCCAGAGCCCTCTCTCTGTTTTGAGCTGCCCTCTTGGGATTAAAAACTTTGCCGTTAGAATCTGCCATAGTTATATTTTCAGTTTATTAAGTGCTTTTATAATTGCCGCAACTCCTATATCTATCTCCTCATCCGTTATGCAAAGCGGCGGCGCAATTCTAAATGAAGTTGGCTGAAACAGGAACCAGTCTGTTAGCACTCCCTCATCCAATAACAAATATAATATTTGTTTTGCCAGGTCCGCGCTCCCCAAATCCACGGCTATTAGCAGTCCCGCTGCACGTATCTCTTTTACAAGAGGATGCGAGCCTAAAGCCTTTACAATTCTTGCGCTTTTTTTATCAACATCTTGTAACCAAGGCTGTGTTAACAAAAGTTTCAAAGAGGCTAAAGCTGCGGCGCAACACACCGGATGACCTCCAAAAGTTGTGATATGACCAAGGGGCGGATTATCCTGCCAAACACTCATAAGTTCATTGCTTGCAACCAGCGCACCAAGAGGGAGACCTCCTCCTAAAGCTTTGGCAAGCACCAAAATATCTGGAACTACACCGTAATTTGCTCTGGACGCAGCTCCGTATTTCTGGAAAGCAAACATTTTTCCTGTTCGGCCAAACCCGGTCTGAACTTCATCATAAATGAGCAAAGCTCCTTTGGCTGTGCATTTTGCACGCAATGCCTCCAAGAAACCCGGTTGTGGAATTTGCACTCCCCCCTCACCCTGAACCGGCTCAATTATTACAGCTGCAGTACTTTCTGTAATAGCATCTAATGATTTAACATTGTTAAATTCTATGTAATTGACCATTGGAAGAAGCGGCCGAAAAGCATTTTTAAACTTTTCCGCACTCATCAAACTCATAGAGCCTTGCGTACTTCCGTGATATGCATTTTTACAAGCAATTATTTCTCTGCGGCCGGTTGCACGTTTGGCAAGTTTCATTGCCGCCTCGTTTGCCTCGCTGCCGCTGTTGACATAATAGACGCTCTGCAAACTATCCGGAAGAATAGATGTAAGCAACTTAGCATGAAGCACCTGAGGAGACTCTATCATTTCCCCGTAAACCATTAAGTGAGAATAATTTTCAATCTGCTCCTTAACGGCATCTATAACTTCTCTGCGGCCATGACCAACGTTGCTGACGGACACACCGGAAATAAAGTCCAAATAACGTCTCTCCGGCGAGTATAAAAAAACACCCTCAGCCCTAACTATGTTTAATCCAAGCGGTTTTGAGGATGTTTGTGCAACGTGCTTAAAGAAAAGTTCCCTTAATATTGTAGGTTCCTGTTCCATAACACTATGTCGTTCAGAAATTTATGCTTCTTTGCATAAGTTTCCGGTTTGTCTCCTTATTTTTTTGTAGCCTTCTTTGCTGCAGGTTTTGTCTCCGCCTCTTTTGCGGAAGTTCTTACTGACTTTTTAACTTCCTTAGCAATAGGTGCTTCAGCCTTTGGAGCACTCTCCCCCTCTTCTTCTTCATCAAATTTCTCGCTAACCAGAATTCTTCCGCAATATTCGCAAACAATAATCCTCTTGCTGCTCTCAATATCTATCTGTCTTTGAGGAGGTATCTTATTAAAACAACCACCGCACGCACCACGCACAACCTTAACTACGGCCATCTTGTTGCGGGCATTGGATCTTACTTTTTCATACGCTGCAAGCATACGAGGATCTATCTGAGACTGAATTTCTTCTGATTGCTTAAGCAAATCCTTCTCCTCTTTCTCCGTCTCCTTTACAATGCCGTCAAGCTCCTTCTTTTTGTTAGCCAAATCCTCCAGACGTCCCGTAAGTTCTGCCGTCTGAACATCATAAATTTCCTTTTTCTCCACAAGAATCTTGGTATTGTCGGCAATCTTCTTTTCTGAAAGCTGACTGTCAAGCTCCTGATATTCTATCTCCTTGGAAAGAGAATCAAACTCTCTGTTATTCTTAACATTATTGCGCTGCTGCTCGTATTTCTTTATAGCTGCTTTTGCGTCAACAATGTCCTGTTTCTTTGAAGCTATGAAAGCCTCAATATCTTTAATCTCTTTTGCCAAAGATGCAATCTTTGCCTTGTGTCCAAGAATCTCATCTTCAAGGTCTTGTACTTCCAAAGGAAGCTCGCCTCTCAACATATAAATCTTGTCTATTCTAGAATCTGCCTTCTGAAGCTCATAAAGGAGCTTCAGCTTTTTCTCCATGCTGTCAGGATCCAAATTCTTAGAAATCTGAAGAGATACAAAGGTCTCGCCCTTAACTACTTTGGGGCTAACCGTCTTTATTGCCTGTTTTGTTGCCATATTCTATAAATCAACGCCGCGTGAATTGCAGCAGTAATTATTCTTTTATTCTGTCCTCCCCTATAACTTCCAAATAATGTACTACTTTAGAAATGATAAATCGGGCTTTTATCCCTTTTACTCAAAGAGACCGCAAATTTAGAAAAATTTTTCTTAACAATACTCTCCAAAAGAGCAACCGCCTCCCATTCACTCTCAAAATGTCCAATATCCAGAATCATAAAACCCTCCGGCTGGTAAAAATTGTGATGGCTCACATCCGCCGTAACCAGTGCCTGAGCCCCCGCCGCAATTGCGTCTTCCGCAGAACCCTGCCCTGAACCACTGCTAACCGCCACTTTTGTAATTTTGCCTGCGGCTGTTGCTATCTTGCCACCTATCGTCATGCTATATCCTATTGGTTTTGAGCATCTTAGGTATTTAAGGCCAAATTGCTTCTTCACAAATTTAATAAACTCCTCACTATTCATACCCTTCTCCGCTTTTTCTCCGCTATTGCCTTTTAAGGTCCCGACAGTTTTTAATGTGCCGATCACCCCAAAGCCGTCTGAGCTCAATACCTTGCAATTCTGTAAATTTAACCTTTTGGCCATCAAATCATTAAGACCGCCGCGCGCTTTATCCAGCGGCGTGTGGCTAGAGTAAATTGTTATATTGTTTTTGATTGCCATTGCAATAGAGCGGCCTTGCAGACTCTCTGAGAAGCCGCTTGCGCTAGCAGAAGCCCTGCTTGCAGAATCGTCATTTCCGTCAACAAAACAAACATTATTATAGAGCACACTCCTGCATCCCCCAAAAATCAGCGGATGATGAGTCAGAATCATATCACAATTCTGCTCTACCGCCTCCTCCACAACATCCAACGTACAATTCAATGCTATAAGCACTTTATGCACAACCGCTTGCGGGTCACCAACGGAAAATCCGCTGTTGTCCCACTCGACCTGCGTGCTAAGCGGAGCAAACTTTTCCACTGCCCTTGCTATGTCAATTGCCCTTACCATTATTCGTCCTCCGGAAAATCGAATGATTCGTCTTCATTGTTGCCTGCAATGCCTTCATCGTCTGCGTCGCCCGCGTTACATAAGTTGCTTGCATTGTCTGCTTCATCAATATCTCTATTAACTTGCCCGTCAATATCGACGTAAGTTGTTACATTGTTTTCAACGCCGTTGTCAGAACCGTTTTCAGTGCCGCCGCAATTAATACTGTTATCATCTGTAACATCGGTGCCTTCAACAAGTTGCCTGGCAACACTCTGCAGCTTCTCTTTAATAGAACTCAACCTAGTAATTACCTCCAGCCGTTTATCCTCACCAGTAGCATTGTCCTTCATTCGACGCTCCGCCCCTTCCAACGTCATACCTAAATCCTTGACAAAGTGATGAATAAGCTTAAAATTCTCAACATCTTTTGCCGTAAACAATCTATTGCCCTTCTTGTTACGGGCCGGTTTAATAAACTGTGGAAACTTCTCTGCCCAAAAACGCACAAGAGAAGCGTTCTCTTTCAACAGGTCAGAGACCTCACCTATAGTGTAATATACTTTTCCGCTTTCTGACATAACATCAGCTTAAACACCTCAATTACTTACGCTTGCATGTGCAATACAGCCACAATTTGTACGATACAGCCGCAACTCATGCGCAATACAGCCGCACATGCGCGTATTTTTATAACACCCGCAAAGATAATGATTTTTGATTGTCACCTAAAGTTTTTGTTGATGTAGGCGGCACGCGACGGTATGGCTTAAAGGATAGTGCGGCATACGGTGGCATGGCTGAAAGGGGAGTTCTGCACGCGGTGGCATGGCTGAAAAATAAGGTCTGTGGGAAGCATTGTAAATCAATGAGTTTCCAATCGGTCGTCAGCCACAGACACGACCAAAACACAATATGCTGATTATCAAAGCCCACATGGGACCTTGTAATAATTTGTCGTGATAAAAATAAAAACCTAACTTTGTATTGTTGTTTTACAACCGCCAGACAGACGGCGCAGTACATCACGCCAGTATATCCCGCCAAAATATAGCGTCAGTACATTCCGCCAGTGTACAAAACAAGTGTATACCACCATTATACCCCGCCAGTATATACCGCCAGTATATACCGCCAGTATATACCGCCAGTAAAAAATGTTTATAAATTATTGGAATTATGGAGTTTAGCGATTATTATGACGGCGACGGCGTGAAGGTTTTTCTTTCTTCACAACATTCTGAAAACGTGTTTCATGTGATTATGAAAGGTGTTTGTAAGCGTTCTATCTTTTTTGGTAAAGATGACTATTACAGATTTCTGTTCTATTTAAGCAAATCATTAAACCGATATCAATCTAGCATTTACGCGTTTGCGCTAATGACTAATCATGTGCATTTGCTAATAAAAAGCGACTATATTAACAAAATATCGCTCTCATTATTAAGGAGTTATTGCAGCTATGCTTTTGCCAAACATGGGATAGGAAAGGACTTTATTCAGGCGCCTGTCAAAATTATTCAGAAGAGTGAACTTGACTGGCAATTGGACATACTCTTGTATATCATTAATAATCCGGTGCTTGCCGGCTTGTGCGAGAAGCCCGGCTGTTATCCGTACAGCTCATACCTGCTTTACACAAAGTGCGGAACACCGTTGAGGCAATTTATAAACATTGACCCGTCATTGCTTTTTGACAATTATCATTCTCTCGACAGATTTAACAAGATTAGGTTGGATAAGTTGCGGTATCAAATTAACAGCAAGCGCAACCTCAACCAAGCAACTGCAACCATAACCCGCAACTGCAACCTTTAATCCAATGATTGGCCGGTGTTTTGCGCGGCCGAAACTACATCTATGTATGCATGAACATCCAGCTTTCCAAAGAAATAATGGACCGGATTCATATAGCGGCCATTGAAGATGACCTCATAATGCAAGTGCGGCGCCATGGACATGCCGGACATCCCTACGCGGCCAATAACCGCTCCCTGTTTAACGCTCTGTCCTGCACGCACATATATGATTCCCACATTTGCATATCTGGTTCTGTATCCGTTCTGATGATTGATGCTAAAGGTTTTACCGCCGCTGCGGTCATCTCCTTTTCCCATCTTTTCAACCACCCCATCCGCCGGCGCAAGAATTTCTGTACCGGTAGCTGCCGGCAAATCAAGTCCGTTATGTGCAACAATACTCTTAAAAAAAGGATTAATTTTTTTCCCGACAGATGCTCCAACTTGTTGAACTGCAAAGTTACCTATCGGGACTATAGAGGGAATATTTCTTACGCTGGCTCCTAAAAACTTGAATGCTTTTTTAATTGAATCAATTGATGCCTGCACTTCTTGCGCAGATCTCATTGCCGTGTCCAGCTGACTTGTCATCACCTTTACAATGCGCTTATTCTTAACGGTATCCAAGTCATAATTGTAATCTGCAACTCTTTTAGCAAGAGGAGAATAATCCGGAGGATCTGCATTAAAAATTGTGTGATATATATCTCTGTCCTTCTCCTGCAAAGACGCAACCGCCCCGTTTAGCACAACAAGTTGTTTCTGCATCTGTCTGTATTCCTGCTGCATAGCACGGTTCTGCCGCATGATGCGTCTATCCTTGCCGGTATATATGATACTGGAAAAAACAAAATAGTAAAGAATGGTAAGTAAGATACTGGCAAGCAAATACTTGGTTATTAACCATATGCGACCGCGTGTGGTAAGTTTGTCTTCCACAAATTTGAGCTGTTCTTTGCTGAACCTGTATTTATTTTTCTTTGCCAT
Organism: Candidatus Egerieousia sp.; assembly: GCA_035403105.1. GTDB lineage: Bacteria > Bacteroidota > Bacteroidia > Bacteroidales > UBA932 > Egerieousia. The sequence goes on from DAONEN010000002.1 coordinate 17,616, forward strand.
TATTGCTTTTTAATCATACGCTCATACTCCTGCGGAGAGATATCCTTCTTAAAATAATTCATAGGATTCACCTTGCTCCCACGATACTCTACCTCATAATGCAAATGCGTTCCGGTACTGCGTCCGGTACTGCCCATCAATGCAATTTGCTGACCTCTCTGCACATACGCACCCGGCCTTACTAAAGCCCTTGACAGGTGAGCATATCTTGTCTTATATCCAAAGCCGTGATCTACCACAACCTCATTGCCATAGCCAAAGAATGAATAATCCACCTCGGCAACTCTTCCATTGCCGGTAGCATAAATCGGCTCACCCTGATGTCCCGCAAAATCTACCCCCGTATGCATTCTGCCCCCGCCTTCAATAGGGTCTACTCTAACACCAAAGCCGCTGGAAAATTTTATGTGATTTAAAAAAAGCGGCGGAATTGTAGGAACACAGGACGCCATCTCCCCCGCTCTCTTTGCCATCTTTGAAACATCCTCATAACTAAGAGATTGCAAATATGCCTTTTTATATAGCATATCCATTTCCATATTGGAAGCAACCATAAAATCAGAATTTACATAATTTTGCAGCCAGACGTATTTCTCCGGAAATTGGTAACCTGCATTACGTTCTTCCGCAGGGATTTCATCCATACCAAAAATTGGACGGTATACATTGTTGTCCCTCATCTGCAGTTCCTGCAAAATATGTCTGTTTGCATCCATTCTCCTGTCCAGAACTTCCAGCTTTGAACGCAGCTTTGCCGTAGTCTGACGCAGCTGAACCGTACGAGGGGTCTCCAGCTTAAAAACCTTGATATACAAGAAATACCAGCATCCGGCCGCAAGCAAAGAGAGCAGGAACATAATCATGCCCTTGCTTAATCGCTTCATAAAGGGAACTTTGTGAAGCTCATATGCAAGCGTCTCTGCGTTAAATTCATATCTTTTTTTAGCTGCCATTAGGATGACAAATTTAAATCAAATAGTTATTTTTGCAAATTACATGCAAAAGTGAAATATGATGACGTCAAAAGAAATAAGAGCGGAGTTTTTGCGCTTCTTTGAATCAAAGCAGCACAAAATTGTCCCATCAGCACCAATGATTGTGAAAAATGACCCAACGCTGATGTTCACCAACGCGGGTATGAATCAGTTTAAGGATATATTCCTTGGAAACGCGCCGGCATTTGCAAAACGTGCGGCCGATTCTCAGAAGTGCCTGAGGGTTAGTGGAAAGCATAATGACTTGGAAGAAGTTGGACATGATACCTATCATCACACAATGTTTGAAATGCTTGGCAACTGGAGCTTTGGAGATTACTTTAAAGCGGAAGCAATTGAGTGGGCATGGGAGCTGCTGACCAAAGTCTTTAAGCTAAATCCCGACAGATTATATGCTACTATTTTTGAGGGAAGCAAAGAGGACAAAGTTGATATGGACTGCGAGGCAAAAGAGGCTTGGCTCAAGTATTTGCCTGAAGAGAGAATTTTGCTTGGCAATAAGCATGACAACTTTTGGGAGATGGGAGACATGGGGCCTTGCGGAACTTGCAGTGAGATTCACATAGATTTGAGAGATGATGCAGAGCGGGAGAAAGTTCCAGGAAAAGAGCTGGTCAACAAATCCAATCCCCTTGTCATTGAGATTTGGAATCTTGTATTCATGCAGTTTAACAGAAAAGCGGACGGCACCCTTGAGCCGCTTCCTCATAAAAACGTAGATACCGGAATGGGGTTTGAGAGATTATGCATGGCAATGCAGGGTAAGAAGAGCAATTATGATACAGACGTTTTCACTCCGCTTCTGGATAAAATTGGAGAACTTGCAGGCAAGGATTATAAGACTGCAAATGAGAAAATTAGAATTGCAATGAGAGTTATTGCAGATCATACAAGAGCTATTACTTTTTCTATTGCGGACGGTCAGCTTCCTTCTAATGTAAAGGCTGGTTATGTTATCAGAAGAATTTTAAGACGCGCTGTGCGATATGCGTATACATTCCTTAATGTTAAAGAGCCGTTGCTGTATAGGCTTGTGCCAACGCTAGTTGCACAGATGGGAGACGCTTATCCGGAGATTAAAAAACAACAGCAGCTTATAGAAAAAGTCACAAAGGAAGAAGAGGATGCATTCTTAAAGACCTTGGAAAGAGGCATTAAGATGATGGATGATCTGGTTGCAAAATGCAAAGGGGAAGCAACAAAAGGCAATGCAGAAACCGGAAGTCAGGTTGAAATCAACGGAAAAGATGCATTTGTTTTGTATGACACATTTGGTTTCCCGATAGACCTTACTGAGCTGATAGCCAAAGAGAACGGATTATTTGTTGACTTGAAGGGTTTTGAGGTGGAGCTTGGAAAACAAAAAGCAAGAAGCAGAAATGCGGAGAGCAAGAAAGAGGGTGACTGGATAGAAGTATATCCATATACAGAGCCTGTTTTCACAGGTTATGACAACATTGTTGAGCATGGTGTTAAAATTCTGAAATACAGAGATGTAAAGACAAAGGGCAAAGAAATTTTTCACATTGTTCTGGACAAGACTCCGTTCTATGCGGAGAGCGGCGGACAAGTTGGCGATACAGGTTGCATTGTTGCAGAAAATGGAGACAACACACAAAATGACAAACCTGTCGGGAACATAAAAATTCTCAACACCATAAAAGAAAATGGACTTATAATTCATGTGGCGGAGAAATTGCCTAATGATGTAAAAGCTTCATTTACAGCACAAATAGATGAGGAAAAAAGAACACGCACAACTGCAAACCACAGTGCCACTCACTTGCTGGATTTTGCATTAAGAAAAATTCTTGGCACTCATATTGAGCAGAAGGGTTCTTATGTTGATTCTCATATTTTGAGATTTGACTTTTCACATTTTGAAAAAGTAAGTCCGGAAAAATTGAGAGAAGCGGAGAAAATAGTTAATGCCATGATTCGCGCAGACTACGTAAAGGATGAAAGACGCAACGTGCCAATTGAAGAGGCCCGCAAGAGCGGTGCAATTGCTTTATTTGGAGAAAAATACGGCAACAATGTGCGAATAATAAAATTTGGAGATTCTGTGGAATTTTGCGGCGGAACACATATTGCATCTACCGGAAGGATTGGATGGTTTAAAATAATTTCAGAGAGTGCAATTGCCGCAGGTGTAAGAAGAATTGAGGCAACAACCGGAGAGAGTGCAGAGGAGCTGGAGTATGCAGTGGAAGATATACTGATTTCTATAAAAGAGCTTTTCCATAATGCGCCTAATGTGATTGAGAGTGTGCGCAAGTTGCTTACTGATAATGAGCAGTTTAAGAAAGATGCTGAGCAGATGGTTAAAGAGAAATCTGCTGAAATGAAGAACAAGCTTATCTCTCAGGCGCAGCATGTTGGCGGATTGGATTTGATGGTTTTGAGAGGACCGTATCCGGCAGAGATTGTAAAGAATATTGCATTTATGATTAAGACAGAGACACAGCACTCTGTATTTATTGGGGCAAGTAATTTTGATGACAAACCAACGCTTACGGTAATGTACACAGATGACCTTGTTGCTCAAGGCTTTAATGCGGGCAAAGATATCAGGGAGGCCGCCAAATTTATTCAGGGAGGAGGCGGAGGTCAGCCTTTCTTTGCAAGTGCGGGCGGCAAAAAAGTTGATGGACTTGAAGCCGCAGTGGAATGCCTTGTTAATTTGATTAAAAAGTAATGAATTTCAAGGGCAAAAAAATAAGTTTGAATCTCCTGCATATCAAGACAATGGACTTGTATATGCTAAAGTCGTTTTTGGGCCCGTTCATCCTCACATTCCTAATAGTCACCTTCATCCTGATGATGCAATTCCTATGGCTATACATAGATGAGCTTGTTGGAAAAGGGTTAAGTTTTGGAATCATTGTAGAATTTATGGGATGGGGCTGCTGCACTCTAATCCCTCTGGCACTGCCGCTTGCAACACTGCTGGCCTCCATCATGACAATGGGAAACCTTGGAGAAAACAGTGAACTGCTTGCCATGAAAGCGGCCGGCATTTCTCTGCAAAGAATAATGATGCCTCTTTCCTATGTTGCAGTATTCATAGTTGTTGGAGCCTTCTTTGCATCAAACAATTTGATTCCCGTTGCATACAACAAAATTTACACTTTAAGAGAAGACATTGGAAAAACCAAGGATGAAATAAAAATCCCGACAGGTGTATTTTATAGTGGAATAGATGGTTATACAATAAGAATAACAAAACGCGACAAGAATGATTTGATGCATGGAATCATGGTTTACAACCACACAAAAGACAACGGAAATGTTGACTTAACAGTTGCAGACTCCGGGCGTTTTTCTCTTTCAGAGGACAAAAAAAGTTTGCTGATTGTTCTGCATCACGGAACCAATTACCAGGAGACTAATAAGATAAACTTTGCAGACACCTCACTTGCCGTACAGAAGATACAATTTAAGTATCAGATGTTTGCAATACCGCTGCAGAACTACGCCTTTCAGAAATCAGATAAGGCAAGGTATGGGAATGAGGTCATGGCCAAAAATTTAAAGCAACTTAAACATGACAGAGATTCTCTGACAAAAGAGTATTCCAAAAGTTTGGACATGCAGACTTCCAGAGCATTGGCCGGAGATATCCTTGTACATACGGACCAGCTGGATTCTGCAAGAAACAAAGGATATAAAAAGTCCGTTTCTCCTGGAGCTTTGTTTAAGTGGACAAATAAGAATCAAGAGAGAAATGCGTATAGAGAAGCTATTAGCAATCTGGAAGTTCAGAAAAATACCGCGGAATTTTATGCCGCTGAACTTTACAATTCCGCATATCCATTAAGACGCACCAAAATAGAGAGTTACAGAAAATTCACGCTATCAATAGCGTGTCTGATTTTTTTCTTCATTGGCGCCCCTATTGGTGCAATTGTGCGCAAAGGAGGACTTGGAACACCTGCTATTATTTCCATCTTGTTCTTTGTATTGTATTGGGTAGTAGACATAAGCGGGAAAAAGCTGGCAAACGACGGAGCTATCGGTCCGTTTGAAGGGGCATTTATCTCCACTCTTGTGCTCGCTCCTATTGGAGCATTTTTGACTTGGAAATCTACTAGGGACTCCGCATTGTTTAATCCGGAAGTAATCTTAAATAACATTAGTAATTTCTTCAAAGGATTATTCAGCAAAGCTAAGAGACTGCAGCTAAAACTGGAAAAAGAGGAACAGCGCAAAGAGGCTGAACGCGAGGACCGTGAGTGGCATGAGAGAGAAGCCAGAGAGAAGACGAGCGCAGACACAAATAATAGCCTAAAGTCAAACCTTACAGCTAATGACAAACTGTGATTAATTAAGGAATAAAAATCTCAGGCATTATTTATAATCGGAAGAACGATTTGTGCATTAAATGAATCATATGAAAATAGAAAAAATCATATATATGGGCACTCCGGAATTTGCGGTTGCCCCTCTTAAAGCGCTGCTGGACAGCGGCTACAATGTTGTGGCAGTTGTTACAGTTCCCGACAGGCCAAAGGGCCGCGGACTTCAGCTTGCAGAGAGCGATGTGAAAAAATTTGCATGCTCAAAAAATATTCCCGTGCTTCAGCCGGAAAAATTAAGAGATGAAATTTTTCTAAAAGAGCTTGCCGCTTTTGATGCAGATATTTTTATTGTTGTGGCTTTTAGAATGTTACCGCAGTGCGTGTGGCGTATGCCTAAGTTTGGAACATTCAATCTTCACGGTTCTTTGTTGCCACGCTATAGGGGTGCCGCTCCTATCAACTGGGCAATAATGAATGGAGAAAAAGAGAGTGGAGTAACAACGTTCTTCATTGATGAACAGATAGATACCGGAAAGATTTTAATGCAGGAACGTTGTCCCGTTGAACCGCGCGAGACTATGGGAACACTGCATGACAAGCTGATGTCAATGGGCGCCAAGCTGGTTGTAGATACTGTGCGCGGGCTTGAGGCCGGGACGTTAAAAGCTGTTTCTCAAGATGATATAACAGCTGATGCTGTCGTTCCTATTGCCACAGCTGCTCCCTGTTCAAGCCCTCTGAAACCTTGCCCCGCTCCAAAAATCACAAAAGAGACCTGCCGCATTGATTGGAAAAATAGCGCACAACAAATTGATGCTCAAGTGCGCGGACTTTCCCCATATCCCGGTGCTACTGCTGTACTTGAAGAAAAAGAAAATGTAAATGACACTTCAGATACTGATACAAACTCAAGCGCCAAAAAAGCTATTGAAGTAAAAATTTTCTCAACGGATCTGTGCAACACCACTTCTGCAAAAGACTCAGCTGCTTGTACAGCAAATGCTGAACATAACTCAGAATCTTGCAATGCACCTTTGCACAAAAAATCTGTCGGGAGTCTGACAACAAACGGCAAAACATATATACGCATCACTTGCGGAGACGGCAACATGCTGGAAATAAAAGAATTGCAGATGGCAGGCAAAAAGCGGATGAAAACAGAAGACTTCCTGCGCGGCTTCCGCGGAATTGAAAACTACAAGAGCCAGTTAAACAAATAACCTGACAGAATAATAAACAGCGTTATTGTTCCAAAGAAAATTCCAATTAGTTTCCACGTCATTACTTTTTTAAGCAACGTTGCCTCCGGCAATGATAAGCCAACAACTGCCATCATAAAAGCAAGCGCCGTTCCAATTGGTATTCCCTTAGCCACAAACACCTCTATAACAGGTACAATACCCGCTGCATTCGCATACATGGGGACTCCAAGAATAACAGACAATGGGACTGCATACCAGTTGCTTTGAGACATGTGTTGCCGGAAAAATCCTTCAGGAACATAACCGTGAATTGCACCACCTATTGCAATACCAATAATAACATAAAGCAACACTCCTTTTACAATTCCCCACGAATCATGAATAATGCCCGGAAGACGCTGCATAAAAGTGGTTTTATCTCTCTCCCACTGCTCAGTTTCCGCCATTGAGTCTTGCTGAATTTTTTTGACCCAATCACTTAGATAGGGTTCCAATTTCATTTTGCCAAGCACAAAACCTCCTATCATTCCAAGTAAAATTCCGCTTACAACATAAATACCGGTAATGCGTAAACCAAAAGTACCCAAGAACATAGCAACAGCTACCTCATTAACAAGCGGTGATGTTATTAGAAAGGCAAAGGTTACTCCAAGAGGAATTCCTCCCTTTACAAAACCAATAAAAAGAGGAACAGAGGAGCAAGAACAGAAAGGAGTAATTGCACCAAAACAAGAAGCAAATAAATATTGTAGTCCGTATAACTTATGCTTTGTCAGATAATTACGCAATCTCTCTATAGGGAAATAGGCATTGATGACACCCATTATAGAACTGATTATGAACAACAAGATTAAAATCTTGATTGTATCATATATAAAAAAATCAACGGCCGAGCCGAGCCTAGACTGCGCGTCCAGACTCAATACTCCATAAGCCAACCAGTTTGCAAATCTTTGCAACATATTAACATTAAACTATTTATAAATACTATTCAGCCGTTGTCAATGCTTTTTTTATTTCAGTCTCTGAGATAACACCCTTGGCAACAACCTTTTCATTAACCACCAATGCCGGCAGAACCATAACATGATATGACATAATTTTCTCCAAATCTTCCTCTTTAATCAGCTCTGCGTTAATACCATTCTCTTTTACAACTTTTTCAACTGCAGCATATAATGCCTTGCATTTGCTGCATCCTGTTCCTAAAACTTTAATTACCATAATCTTATTTTCTATTTGTTAAATATTATTCACCATTGCTGTTTGTTGCTGTGTTGCTGAACTGCTGAGTTGCTGCGCTGCGTTCGCAGTTCGTAAAACAACGAACATGCTAATCAAAAAAAATTAGCAACAACCTCCTTTCTTATTCTGACAACTGCATAAAAACTCTCCAAAAACCTGTTTTGCAAGGGCCCAATTTTCTCTATTAATACAATATTTCACTTTTGGCCCCTCTATCTCACCTTGAATGAGACCTGCATTTTTTAACGCTTTAAGATGCTGGGAAACAGTTGCTTTTGCAATAGGCAGCTCATCATTAATATCCCCAAAAAAACAAGTATCTTGTTTTGCCAAGAAATCCAAAATGGCAATACGCGCAGGATGCCCCAGAGCTTTTGCAAACTTTGCCAGCTTCTCTTGCTGCTCCGTATACTTCTTGTTCTTATTCATTTGGTTATTTATTTCCTAAGCGCTTCTTAATGATTCTTACGCATCTAATTGTTCGCAAATTTACGAACAATATTCAAACATCCAAATTTTGATAAAAAATAAAAGTAGAATACCTTTGAGAGACATAAGATGAAACGGAAGAACATAATTATAGTTTGTGACGGAGATTTCCCAACCGCAAAGCTGCCGCTAAAAATATTACAGGATGCAGCCGGCAAGTGCAACGGAATAATCATAGCATGTGACGGCACCGCAGTCAATCTTGCAAAGCGCGGATTCACACCAGATTACATTGTGGGAGATATGGACACTTTATCCGCGTCCTATCAAAAAAAATACAAGCCCCTAATTCACAAAAATACCAGTCAGGAAAATAATGACCAAACCAAAGCGTTTGAGTTTGCGCTGAAGCTTATCAAAGAAGCAGAAAAGGCTGCAACCGCAAAATCAGTGGCTTCAAAGCCAGAAACTCCAAATAATTCATTGCAAACTCAATACAAGATTGTAATCCTTGGGGCGACTGGCAAACGAGAAGATCACACACTTGGAAATATCTCATTGCTTGCAGACTACGAAGAGATGCTGATGCAGTTCGGCAAAAAGGAGTTCACTCGCAAAGCCTCTGCAGGTAACACAAAACTTGCAATACAAGAACATGACTCATACAATATAACTGTCGAGATAATAACGGATTACGGCATCTTCACCCCTTACCTAGACAGCTTTAAAATCTCAGCGCACTCTGGTGAACAAATCTCGTTTTTTGCATTTGATCCAACCCTGCACATTAAGTCCAAAGGGCTAATGTATCCGCTTGATAACGTGAAGTTTGACATGTGGTGGAAAGCCACTCTCAATGAGTTTGCACCAAGTAATGGCAGCAGGGTGACGGCCGGTAACGGCAAGGCAACTGCAGAGTTAAAGTTTAATCATCCGGCCAAAGTTCTTGTTTTCAGAAAATTTTAACGCAGCACGTAACCTTCATCTGTTTTTTTGATTATCCCCTTCTCCGCAAGCATAGATATGGCCCTTGATAGAGAGGGCCTTGCAACGCCAAAGATAAAGGCAACGTCTTGCACATTTGAAATTTTACCTTGAAACTTCAGATATGTAATGATTCTCTCCGTCAAGTTTTGCAATGCAAATTCATTTAGTTTTTTGCTTAGAAAAAAACTGCGATCTGATATGATTCTGAGGAAGTTGCGCAGAACAGCAGTATCTGATTCCATGATGTTTAAAAAATTTTCACGTGACAATGTGTATAGTCTGCAATGTGTTTCTGACTGTATTGAAACCGGAAAATAATTCTTGCTGCCGTATATAAAAGCCGGGGCCAGAATATTAGGTGATTTCAAATAATCTATAGTGATTTCCTTACCCTCTGCGCTAGTCATTTTTGCAAGCACTCTACCCTCTGCCAGCAAGTACAAAGAGGAACAGACGCTATCCTGCATAGCAATAAAATCGCCGGGTTCAAACAAGCTCTCTTTAAGTGAGAATTCTTTAAGAATTTTCTCAACCGATTTGCTATCACTGCCCTTAAAAAGCTCACTTTTAATTATTTCATCAAAATCTATCATTGTAAAAAATTTTCTGCTTGCGTAACAAAGGTTACGCTTTTCTTTTTCCGGGCGAGATACTTTTGTACAAGCAAGGTTAAACGGGAAATGTAAACCAGCCGCGCGAACCAACAATGTAAAGCAACAACGCAGAGCAAGCACCCGAGCAATTTTGCCCTAACAAATTTAAAAAATTAAAGAATAACTTTTAAAAAATAAGATTATGGAAAATAACATGTTTTGTTATCAGTGTCAGGAAACAGCCAAAGGTATTGGATGTACATTGGCAGGCGTATGCGGAAAGCGCGCTTCCACCTCATCTGCAATTGATATTTTATTATTTGCTGTAAGAGGCGTATCAGTTGTTGCAGATACGCTTAGAATCAAAGGCTCAAAAGTGGAAGAAAAAGTTAATCTATTTGTTACAGATGCACTCTTCTCAACAATCACAAATGCAAATTTTGATGATGAGAGCATTCTGTCGAGAGCAAAAAAAGGATTTTCAATTAGAAATGAGTTGTTGGAACAGGCAAGTGCTGCAGGTATTGAAGTGCCACAAGTTGAGGAGATTACATGGAGGGGAGAGGAGAAAGATTATTTAGAGAAAGCTAAAAGCGTTGGCGTATTAAGAGAGCAAAATGAAGATTTGCGTTCTCTTAAAGAGTTGGTATTGTATGGTTTAAAGGGAATGGCCGCTTATCATGAGCACGCAATCCGCCTTGGCTTTAATGATGAGGGGATTCACTCATTTATGCAATCAACTATTAGTCAGATGGCTACAAAGACCATGACGGCGGATGAGCTTGTCAATCTTGTAATGCAAACGGGAAAGTTTGGCGTTGATGCCATGGCTCTTTTGGATAAGGCAAACACAACGCGTTATGGAAATCCGGAGATTACAAAGGTTAACCTTGGCGTTGGCACCAACCCGGGAATTTTAATTAGCGGACATGATTTGCGTGATATTGAGCAACTTCTGGAACAGACTGAGGGAACGGGAGTTGATGTCTATACTCACGGGGAAATGCTTCCTGCCCACTACTATCCTGCATTCAAAAAATACAAACATTTTATTGGCAACTATGGCAACTCTTGGTGGAAACAGAGAGAGGAGTTTGCCCAGTTTAACGGCCCAATTGTGTTTACAACAAACTGTATTGTTCCTCCAATGGAAAATGCAGTTTATAAGACCAGAATGTTCACAAGCAATTCAACCGGATTCCCCGGATGCAAACATATTGAGACAGATGAGAACGGACACAAAGATTTCTCTGAAGTTATTGCACTTGCAAAAACCTGTAAAGCTCCCGTTGCATTAGAGGCCGGAGAACTAATCGGAGGATTTGCTCATAATCAAGTGATTGCGCTTGCAGACAAAGTAGTTGAAGCAGTTAAGTCCGGCGCAATCCGCAAGTTTATTGTGATGGCGGGCTGTGACGGCAGAATGAAGAATCGTGAATACTACACGGAATTTGCAAAAGCTCTTCCAAAAGATTGCGTAATTCTTACTGCCGGCTGTGCAAAGTATAAATACAACAAGCTAAACCTTGGAGACATCAACGGCATACCTCGCGTATTGGACGCCGGACAATGCAATGACAGCTATTCACTTGCAGTAATTGTTCTTAAACTTAAAGAAGTATTTGGACTTGATGACGTTAATAAGCTCCCGATAGTTTACAACATTGCCTGGTATGAGCAGAAGGCTGTAATAGTGCTGCTTGCCCTTCTTTATCTGGGAGTTAAGAACATTCACCTTGGTCCTACATTGCCTGCATTTTTATCTCCTAACGTTGCAAAAGTTCTTGTAGATAATTTTGGAATTGCAGGGATTGGCACCGTTGATGAAGATTTGAGAATTTTTGGGATAACAAAATAATGCTCGGCTAATATTTTACAGAGTTTTTGTGTTTTGTGTTTTGTGTTTCACAAATTTGTTAATCACTTAAACTTCACGTACTCCTTTAATGCCTCAACATAACTTTCAAAGGCTTTTTTTCCTTTGTCTGTCATTTTGCAGGCGGTCCTGGTTTTTTTCCCGACAAACTCTTTATTTACGCTAATATACTTTGCCTCAGAGAGTTTATCGAGTTGAACGCTAAGATTGCCTGCAGTAGCATTTGTCTTTTCCTTTAGATATACAAAGTCCGCTTCATCCACGTTCATGAGGATAGAAACTATCGCGAGCCTCAGCTGCGAGTGAAGGAGCGGATCTAATTCTTTCAACATAATTTGCATATATTTTTCACACGTGGTTTTTAAAACTAAATTATATATGGTTCAAATCAACTTTTTATGTTGTGACAGAACTTTGCAAAACATATTGATTCACTGCTGCAAAACATCGCTGCAAAACATCGCTGCAAAAGCAGGCTATGTTTTGTAATAATAGTTGATTAACAACAGATTACAGCATGGCACTAAAGGCCTGCACAGAACGCATAGAAAGGCAAAAATCACCCTATCTGACTATCAGGCAGTTACAGCCCTTTATAATTTTATCGTGTACTTTACACTTTGTAACACACAGTAAATAAGCAAGTTGCATTTTTGCCTTTCTGTGCGTTCTGGAGGGGGGTGCGCTGAAAGCGCGCTTACATGCCTGCAGCAACGACAACTGAATTGTCTGCAGCAGAGTTCCTATCTTTTTTCCATAGTAGCTCTTTTTGCATGTCCGCAATTTTTGCATTCACAGTAAACTTCTTTAAGTTCCCGACAGTTTTTTGTTTTGCCTGCGCGGCTAGTGAAGAAGTCTGTGCGTTATATTTTTCTTTGTAATGCCCTGCATTACTTTGAATTACTCCGCTAAAAACATCCCAACCATTGCGGCAGAAACCAAAGCTACCAGCGCAGCTCCAAGCAAGGCGCGGAAACCGTATTCTCCAAGTATGGATTGTTTGTTTGGCGCCATGCCGCCAACTCCGCCAATGATAATTCCTATTGATGCAAAGTTTGCAAACCCGCAAAGGACATAGGTTGCCATGATAATAGATTTAGCAGAAGCAAATACGCCTGTCTGCAACATTGTTGTCAAACTCTGATATCCAATGAATTCCGTAAGGATTAATTTCTCGCCAAGCAATCTGCCGACAAGACCAAGGTCTGCAGTAGGAACTCCGGTCAGCCAAATTACCGGCGTAAACACATAAGAAAGAATGCATTGCAAAGTCAAGTCCGTGTACCTCCCGTGAGAAACAACCGCCAGCCAGCGGTCAAATGCAGGGAAGCTTATGATATTCAGTATATAATTGACTCCCGCTATTAAAGCGTAGAACACAAGAAGCATTGCCGCAACATTTGCCGCAAGCTTAAGTCCCTGAGTAGTTCCGCGGGAAATTGCATCCAGCACATTGTCTCCCAGCTTTTCTTTTGTTACCTCAACTGTGTTGTTAATAGGCTCAGTCTCCGGTTTTAATATTTTTGCCATTGCAATGGCACCGGGAGCTGCCATAACTGATGCGCTCAGCAAATGTTTTGCAAACTCAACCGTCATAACCGGATCTCCGCATCCTAACATTGCAATATATGCTGCAAGAACTCCGCCGCTCATTGTTGCCATACCGGAGACCATAATCAACATCAGCTCAGAACGGCTCATTGTTGGAATATACTCTTTCACCATCAATGGCGCCTCCGTCTGTCCAAGGAAAATATTGCCGGCGCAGGACAAAGACTCCGCACCGGAAATACTCATAAGCTTTGTCAGACACCAGCCCATGAACCATACTACTTTTTGTAGGATACCAAGATAGAAGAACAAACTCGTAAGTGCGGAGAAGAATATGATTGTAGGCAATATCTGGAAAACAAATATGTAGCCAATCTTTGTTTGGTCCATAAGAGGTCCAAACAAGAAATTGGAGCCCGCCCTTGTCCAATCCAAGACGGCCACAAAACATTTCCCCATGTATTCAAAAAATACTTGAACCGCAGGGAACATCAGGACGGAGAATGCAACTATAAACTGCAGAAGCAGGGCCATTCCCACCGTTTTCCAATTAATTTTTTTACGGTCCGTAGAGCAAAGCCACGCTATCAAAATAATCACAAAAATTCCGAGACAACCCTTCCCAATTGCTTTCCAACTAAATACAAGGTGCTTCTTCTGAAGTATTTGTGCAAACTGCGCCTTCCTGTTCTCCAATGCAATCTTTACTGAATCTTGTTGTGCCTGTGCGGCAAGTTTTGTACTGTCCGCATTTGCCCTTAGCTGAGCTAGTTCCAAAGAATCTGCCATTGATTTTGTCATTGCGCCTGAACCCGCCTTAGCAGCGGCAGCGCTTGCAGCAGCCTCAGCCTTGCTGGCCTCAACTGTTTTCTCAACATCCTGCGCCGCAGGGTTGGATGAACTCTTTTGCGCAACCTGTTGTGAATGAGTTACGTTCTCCCTAACTGAAACAACGCTCTTCAAAGGTTTGCCGCTTATGAATCCGCAAAGCAAACCAACAGAAATAATGACAAGGGCAACTTTTAAAAACTTTTTGCTGAATAGGCCAATCTTCTCTGATTGCCCTCTCTTACTGTTCTTCATATATTAGATTATTTATTCTTCTTTCCGGAGGATTTCCCCGATGATGCTTTCTTTGAGGCCTTTACAAGTGATGTTTTTTTTGCGGTTTTTGCCGGCAAAGTTTTTTTTGTTGATTTCACAGATAACGTTTTCTTTGCAGAAATATTTTCTATCAGTTTTTTAAGTTCCTCATGTAAACTTTCTGCCCTCTCATAATCCTCATTATCAACAGCTTTCTTTAACGCCTCTCTCAACTTTTCTGTATAATTTTTCTCCCGACAGTTTTTCTTTTCACTCTCTGCAGATTTTTTACCTTCTGCAGACCCCTTACCCATTTCAATCCCGTCATTCAGCACACTCTTGTTATTCATATTCACTCTTGAGGAATATTTATCCATTATATCTGCAAAAACATAGATTGGAGCGTTCAAAAATTTTGCAATCACAATGCCGGTGCCAAAACTGCATACCAGCCGGGACTCTTTTTTGCCGTCAAACAAAAGCAGTTCGGTCATGAAATTTTTATTATGTCCAATCCCCTTAATAACAGAGAGTTCCAGCAGTTCTATTCCAAACGTTTTTAATGTTGTACAGTAAAGCATCTGGGCTGTTGGAAGTTCATCTGATGTTGATGTCTCCTTGCTCTTAAAGTTTGTAAGTATAATGTTGACGTCCGGTCTGGACAGCTTGATAGGCAAACAAGAATCTCCTCCCTTTTTGTAGAGGAAGAAAACAAAGTTGCCGCCGTGAAAATCTGAGACGCTCAGCGCCCCCATATCCAATCTTACCCTTTCCATATAAAGCAAGGCAAAGATACTATTTTTTACTACTTTTGCCGTAATGTTTTTTGAGCTAAAAAATAAGGATGGTCAATGCGGTGCAAGAGCAGGTATATTGCACACGGAACACGGTGATATTCAAACACCTATCTTTATGCCTGTTGGCACCGTGGGTTCAGTGAAAGGGGTATACCATCGGGACCTTAAAGATGATATCAAAGCGCAAATTATTCTTGGCAATACCTATCATCTGCTGCTGCGCCCGGGCATTGATTTGATTAACAAAGCCGGTGGGCTGCATAAGTTTGTAAACTGGGACCGCCCAATTCTTACAGACAGCGGCGGATTTCAGGTCTTCTCTCTTGCAGAGAATAGAAAAATCACAGAGAAAGGTTGTACATTCCGCTCACACATAGACGGTTCTCCGCGGGAGTTTACGCCGGAGAATAATGTTGATACTCAGCGCAAAATAGGCGCGGACATCATTATGGCTCTTGATGAATGCACTCCCGGAACAGCCGATTACAAATACTCGCTTCAATCATTGCAGAGAACAGGCAGGTGGTTGGAAAGGTGTGTAAAAAGATTTAAAGAGACAGAGCCTCTTTACGGTTACAGACAATTTTTCTTCCCGATAGTTCAAGGGTGCATATATCCCGATTTACGTAAAATGGCTGCAGAGCAGATAGTTAATGCTGACATGGATGGCTGCGCAATTGGAGGTTTGTCAGTTGGAGAGCCAACGGAAAAAATGTATGAAATGCTGGAAGTGCTTAATCCAGTGCTGCCTGCAGATAAGCCGCGCTACCTTATGGGGGTAGGAACCCCCGCAAATCTTCTGGAAGGAATTGAAAGAGGAGTGGATATGTTTGACTGCGTGATGCCAACAAGAAACGGACGCAATGGAATGCTATTCACTTCAGAGGGAATTATTAACATGAAGAATAAATGCTGGGCGGAAGATTTTTCCCCAATTGACGTCAATGGAACATCTTTTGTAGACACCACATATACAAGAGCTTACTTAAGGCATTTGTTTGTTGCCGGGGAGATGCTTGCGGCTCAAATTGCAAGTTACCACAATCTGGCCTTCTATTTGAAACTAGTTGGAGACGCAAGGGCTCATATCATAGCGGGGGATTTTAAGAATTGGAAAGAGGAAACTGTTAAAAAAGTTTCACAAAGAATTAATGATAAGTAAATTTGCGGAACGCAATGCAACATACAGATATGCTGCAACAAAAATAAAACTGTCGAGATAAAAAAGTGGCCATTACAAGAAAAGACATAGAGCAACAGCTGAAAGAGTTTAACTGGCACATTACAACGCTGGACAGGTATATTATCAAGAAATTTGTAGGAACCTTTTTTGTTGCGCTGCTGCTTATTATCGGCATAGTTATCATCTTTGATATCAGTGAAAAAATTGATGATTTTGTAGATAAGAACGCCCCATTAAAGGAGATTATTTTTAACTACTACGCCAATTTCATCCCCTATTTTATAAACGTGTTCAGTCCTATGTTTGTGTTCATTACGGTTATTTTCTTCACCTCCAAAATGGCCGCAAACTCAGAGATTGTTGCAATACTTGCCGGCGGAATCAGCTTTAAAAGATTAATGTACCCGTACTTTTTGTCTGCCGCATTTATTGCCATATTCAGTTTATTATTAAACCTTTACATCATTCCGCCTTGTAACAAGGGGAGGCTTGCCTTTGAGGCAAAATATATTAAAAAACCGTTTGAGAACACCAACAGAAATATGCATTACCAGATAAATCCGGGTACTTTTATGTATGTGCAAAGTTTCTCCACATTCAATAATACGGCATATCAGTTTACGCTGGAGACCATTAAAGGTCACGATATTATTTCAAAGTTAAGTGCAGGCGAGGCACAGTGGGATTCCACAAAACAATGCTGGCAGCTGAGAGATTATTTTTGGCGCAAGTATGTTGGAAATGCAGAGCAAGTCAAGACCGGCAAACAGCTGGATACAGCTCTGGTTATTACAGTAGAAGATTTTTACAGGAAGAAAAATACTGTCCAGGCAGTAGCATCAGGACAGCTTGGGAAACTCATCAAGGCGCAAAAACTGAGAGGGGATCAGATGGTGGAATATGCTTTAATTGAGCGCAATACGCGATGGGCCTTGCCGTTTTCCGCATTTATACTCACACTAATAGGAGTCTCTTTGTCCTCTAAAAAAAGGCGAGGCGGAATTGGAATGAACATTGGAATTGGAATTGCCCTGAGTTTCTCTTACATCTTGTTTCTGCGTTTCAGTCAGATGTTTGTATTCACCGGTGCGCTGCCTCCGTTTGTGGCCCTCTGGATGCCAAACGTAATATTTGCGGTGATTGCGGTATTCCTGTACCGTATTGCGCCAAAATAATCAAAGCTTTATAATATTTTAAGCGCATACTTAACCTATGTTAGCATAATTGACGGCTATGCCAAGTGGCTATTATTTAGATTGCTGTAACGGTCTATGATTCTCCCTCTTTGTCTTTTTAAGCTCCTCATCCATCCTTCCGTAGCAATCCTCTGAAATACAACTCTCTTTAAACTTCTCAAAAATATACTTTACAGCGGCGGCAGAGGGATGCACCATATCCTCAGCATACCAGCGATAATCTCTCAGCTCATCCATCATTATTTCATAGGACGGAAAATAAGATGCATTCTTTTTTCCCTCCCGACAGTTTTGCTGTTCATCAATAAGATTATCTATTGCAAGCAGCAAAGATGATTTGCTAACCTGGTTACCGTGAGCGCCATCCGCCATGTGTCTGATTGGACTTACAGTAAAAATAATCTCTTTGTCTGGGAATGCCTTAACAATCATGTGAAGCATTTTCTCCGTCTGAGACGCACTAAAAAATTCTCTCCTAAAACATTTTGCGGAGAGCTTATGACAATTGCAAACTATCATACCCGTATTTGTAATTGTCTGTTCTGCAGCACCTCCAATGTATTTGAACACCCAAGAAGTTCCAAGTGTTATAATGATCTTTGAGACGTTTTTAAAAAATTCTGCGTCATTGATTAACTTTTCATTAGCCTTGTCCAGGAAATTTTTTGCATCATAATCTCCACAGGAGGAGTGATGGAAGAAGGTGACATACAAACCGTCGGGACGTTTAACAATATCTTTCTCTGTAAAAAAGGGGGATATTTCCAGGGGCATCTTACAAAGTTTGGCGGCTGCCCCAAGTCTGAGCAGAGAGATGCACACAGATGCGGGATTGTACATTGTCCCAAATGGATTCACCATTGCGTCAAATCTGTAGTCCCTTAATACTCCTCCTATTTCATCAGAGAAGCATGAGCCTGTCAGCATTATTTTGTCTGAATAGCTTATGGGATTTTTATATTTTTCTATTTCTACAAGTGTTTGTATTTTCATCTCTTTTTGTATTTTTCATTTAAGTTACTCTGGATTTTTTTAAGACCGGCACGCATAAGCGGCGTATCTCCAAACAACTTCTTAAATTCCTGTTCATCAAGATTTTGCCACCATTCAACTTTTGCCTTTGAGAGCAGTTTTTCATTTGTGCGGAATTCCGGCCACCCCTCTTTATTTTTTCTGTTCCAAGGGCACGCGTTCATACATTCATCACATCCAAAAATCCATTTATTGTTGAAAATCCCCGACCCTTCATTATTTGTTAATCCATCATCGGCCCTTGCCTTTTTTGAATTGTTCTTAATTTCTTCCGCATCCTCCCTTGCCTCTATTGTGGCATAAGAGGTACAACGTCTTGCGTCAAATGCATATCCGCTGTAGCGCAACGCTCCATTTTTGCAGGCATTTATACATTTTGAACAGTTGCCGCATTTGTTTGCACCGGAAGATTTGTCATCTGTCAAGAGCTCTTTATCAGCAATTTGTACAGGGGAAAAATATGGCAGTTCTATCTTGGTAATAATGATTCCTATAAAATTTTTGATGCCGTGCTCCGGACTAATCAGAAAATTATTTTTGCCGATGAAGCCAAGCCCCGCTTTTACAGCCCATGCGCGCTCCATAACCGGCGCTGAATCTGTAAATGCGCGGCCAATGTCTTTTGCGCCGCCGGTATTAGAATCTCCTAAAGTTTCTTTTGCAATAAGCTGCAATATTTTAAGTAATTTGTTCCTAATAACAGTATGATAATCAAGTCCGAGTGCAAATTCGGAGACCAGCGGCGCATTACTTTTGGCATCCGCGCCGTCAATCCTATTTTGCACAGACGTTACACCAAAAGGAGCAAGAAAAACTAATACGCTCTTTGCACCGGGCACCAATAGCCCGGGATTAAAACGCTTCTCTATGTTGCGGGAGAGATACTCCATCCCCGCAAAAAAACCGGCAGTTCTTGACGTAACATAAAACAGCTCCTCATCTTTAAGTTCCTCGGATTTTGCACAACCGCAGGCTACAAAGCCAAGCTCAAAGCTCAAAGCTTTAATTTTCTCAAATAATTCCCTTTTTGTTTCCGTTTCTGACATATACAGATTTTCTGCGCTCAATTGCCCCAGCAGACATTGCAAATTTAATAAAAGATAAACTGTCGGGATTTATAAAAAAACGTTTAAAAATCTAATGAATTTTATTAAATTCGCGCACTATTGTTATGAATTTTTAAAATAGAATAAAATATGAAAAGGATATTGGTAGTTGGAGCAGGCGGACAGATTGGAACAGAACTGGTCACACATCTGCAAAAAAATTATGGTGAAGATAATGTAGTTGCAGCGGAGGTCAGACCTGATGTTGTAAGGAAAATTGCCGAGCACGCTCAGGCCGTTGAGCTGGATGCCCTTGATTTTCAGAAATATGGAGAGACCATCAAGAAATATAAAATTGATGCTATCTATAATTTGGTTGCGCTTCTTTCTGCAAAAGGAGAGCTTAATCCGGACCTTGCCTGGAAGATAAATATTGGTGCTCTTCTAAATTCTTTGAATCTTGCAAGAGAGTTGCACTGCGCAGTTTTCACACCATCTTCTATTGGCGCATTTGGCTACAATACACCACATTACAAGACTCCGCAGGATACTATTATGAGACCTGATACTATTTACGGTGTTTGCAAAGTTACCGGAGAATTGCTTGGTGATTATTACTTTAAGAGATTTGGAGTTGATGCCCGCAGCGTACGTTTTCCGGGTTTGATTTCTAACGGCGCTCTGCCCGGCGGCGGCACAACAGATTACGCAGTTGAAGTGTTCTATGAGATTTGGAAACACGGAAAATACACTTGCGCCGTACCTCAGGACGCTTACATGGATATGATGTATATGCCTGATGCATTGGCTGCTACAACACAGCTGATGGAGGCTGACCCTTCCCGTCTAAAACACCGCAACAGTTTTAATATTGCATCTATGAGTTTCACTCCGGAACAATTGTTCAATGAGCTGAAGAAGAGAATTCCTTCTTTTACATGGGATTATAAAATAGATCCCATAAAGGCTGACATTGCCAACAGCTGGCCTGATATCATGGATGATTCTTGCGCCCGCGCAGAGTGGGATTGGGCTCCAAAATGGGGTTTGCAGGAGATGATGACGGATATGCTTGCGGCTTGCAAGGAGAAGGTTGAAAACGGAACGTATTAACAGCAGGCTATGCCACTGCAGGCTATGCCACCGGCTGCTGAGCAATGGGACTTGTCTCATTGACCTGTGATCTGGCGCTTTCCATGCGCTATAGGCACGCGCCTCCGCCGCGGACTCACGGTTAAAACCACTTCTTAGAGATATACTTTTTGAAATTGCAAATAAAAAAGGCCCGCTATAAAGCGAGCCTTTTTTATGCAAACATCTTTATTATTCTGCTTTTGGAGCCTCTGCTTTTGGAGCTGCAGGTTCTGCAACTTTCTTTGCACGGCTACGACGTGTGTTCTTCTTTTCTCCAGCCTCTTTTTTGCCTGAATTAAGAGCAGCCTCGTTAAAGTCAACTAACTCTATGATTGCCATTTCAGCAGCATCTCCCGCTCTGTATGAGGTCTTTAGGATACGTGTGTATCCGCCCGGACGCTCTGCAATTTTAGGAGCAATTACTCTGAACAACTCCGTAACAGCCTCTTTTTGCTTTAAATAACTGAAAGCAACACGGCGTGAATTTGTGCTATCAATTTTGCTCTTGGTAATCAGAGGCTCTACATAGACTCTCAATGCTTTTGCCTTTGCAAGAGTTGTTTCAATTCTCTTGTGAAGAAGCAGCGAAGAGGCCATATTTGCAAGCATCGCCTTACGGTGCCCGCTCTGACGGCCAAGATGATTTACTTTCTTATTGTGTCTCATGTCTTCTACTTTTTATCAATGTTATATTTGGAAATATCCATTCCAAAAGACAATCTGTGCTTGTCAATCAGAGACTCTATTTCCGTTAATGACTTCTTGCCAAAATTACGGAACTTCATAAGTTCATTTTTCTGGTGAGAAACAAGGTCTGCAAATGTTTCTATATCAGCTGCTTTTAAGCAGTTAAGAGCGCGGACTGATAAATCCATATCGCTTAACTTCTTCATTAGGAGCTGACGCATTCTTAATGTTTCTTCATCAAGTTCTACATTCTCTTTCTCTGCACTTTGCTCAAATGACATCTTCTCATCTGAAAACAGCATAAAGTGATAGATAAGAATCTTTGCAGCCTCTTTCAAAGCCTCTTTAGGCTGAATTGAGCCATCTGTCGTGATTTCTATATTAAGACTCTCATAATCAGTTTTCTGCGCAATACGGCAAGGTGCTACCGTATATTTAACATTAACTATTGGAGTAAAAATGGAATCAATAGGAATTGTCCCGATAGGAGCATTATCAGTTTTGTTCTCCTCCGCCGGAACCCAACCTCTGCCTTTCCCGATTGTTAAAGTCACTTTCAACTTTACGGATTCCTCCATAAAGCAAATGTGCTGCTGAGGGTTAAGGACTTTGAATGAGGTAAGACCTTTGGAAATGTCCTCTGCAGTCATCTCCTTCTTTCCGCTTATTGTAAGTGAAACGGTCTCTCCATCCTCGCTCTCTACCATCCTCTTAAATCTTACTTTTTTAAGATTAAGGATGATATCTATAACTCCCTCAATTACACCGTGGATAGTGGCAAACTCATGATCAACTCCTTCTATTTTTATGGAGGTGATTGCAAAGCCTTCCAGTGAAGATAACAACACACGTCTAAGCGCATTGCCAATGGTAATCCCATATCTCGGCTCAAGAGGCCTGAATTCGAATTTTCCAAAGGTATCCGTGGACTCCAGCATTATTACCTTGTCCGGTTTTTGAAATGCTAATATTGCCATATTATTTAATTTAATTTTTCTGTTAAAGTAGTTACTACTTAGAGTACAACTCCACAATGAGCTGTTCATTAATGCTCTCCGGAATATCAGTCCTATCCGGTAAATTTAAGAATTTACCGCTTAATGTATCTGAATTCCATTCAAGCCAAGAATATTTTGCAGGATTAGCTGCAATAGCATTCTGAATAGTTTCCATGCTCTTGGATCTCTCTCTTACTCCAATAACATCACTAGGTTTAACGTGCGTAGAAGGGATGCTTGCCACGTTTCCGTTAAGCACAATGTGACGATGGTTAACCAGCTGTCTTGCAGCTGCGCGCGTAGGAGCAATACCAAGTCTGTAAACAACATTGTCCAATCTAGACTCCAGAAGCATCAGCAAATTGATACCGGTGATTCCTTTCATCTTTGAGGCTGCTGTAAACATATTGCGGAATTGTCTTTCCAAAACTCCGTAAGTGTACTTAACCTTTTCCTTCTCCTTTAACTGAGTCCCGTACTCAGAGACTTTCTTTCTCTTCTTAGCCATGCCGTGTTGTCCCGGAGGGCAGTTCTTCTTCTCAAAACTCTTGTCAGCACCATAAATCGGCTCGCCAAATTTGCGGGCAATTTTTGTTTTTGGTCCAGTATATCTTGCCATAATTTTTACGTTTTATCAGTTAAACTCTGCGGCGGCCCTTAGGTCTGCAGCCGTTATGAGGAAGTGGTGTAACATCAATAATCTCAGTTACTTCTATTCCCGCATTATGAATTGTTCTAATTGCAGATTCTCTTCCTGCGCCCGGGCCTTTTACATAAGCCTTAACCTTGCGCAATCCTGCGTCAAACGCAGATTTGGCACAATCTTCAGCTGCAACTTGAGCAGCATACGGAGTGTTTTTCTTAGATCCCCTGAAGCCCATCTTGCCGGCAGAAGACCAACTTATAACCTGACCTTTAAGATTGGTCAAAGTTACAATCACATTGTTAAATGTAGAAGTGATATGAGCCTGGCCCACAGCTTCTACTTTTACAACTCTTTTTTTATTTGTAACAACTTTCTTTGCCATAATCTAACTGCCTTTATTTAGTTGCTTTCTTCTTATTGGCCACTGTCTTCTTCTTACCCTTTCTGGTGCGAGCATTATTCTTAGTGCTTTGCCCTCTGACAGGCAGTCCTAGTCTGTGGCGAATGCCTCTATAGCATCCTATGTCCATAAGACGTTTAATGTTTAATTGAGTCGCGCTTCTAAGTTCGCCCTCAATTTTATAGTCTGCTGCAATTGTTTGCCTTATTGCAGCAATCTGGTCATCTGTCCAATCTTGCACCTTAATATTTACGTCGATCCCGCATTTATCAAGGATTTTTTTGGCAGACTTGCGACCAATTCCAAAGATGTAGGTCAAACCTACCTCTCCCCTTTTGTTTTTTGGTAAATCTACTCCGGCTATACGTGCCATAATCTATTGTTTACTTTTGTTTTATTAATTACAAATTCACTGCAGGGAATTAGCAACTGCTAGCCCTGGCGCATTTTAAATTTTGGAGTTTTTTTGCAGATAATATAAACACGTCCTTTGCGTCTTACAATTTTGCAATCCTCGCTGCGCTTCTTAATTGATGCTTTAACTTTCATCGTATTATGATTTTATAATTTATTCTTAACAGAGTTATTTATACCTGAATGATATTCTTCCTTTAGTCAAATCGTAGGGAGACATCTCTACTTTTACCCTATCCCCCGGCAAAATTTTAATATAATGCATCCTCATCTTTCCGGAGATATGAGCAATAATAACAGGACCATTATCCAGTTCAACTTTAAACATTGCATTGGACAAAGCCTCCAGAATTGTTCCATCTCTTTCTATAGCCTCTTGTTTTGACATATTCTAATTCTAATTCTTATTCTTTTGTTTATTAATGTAGTCAAAAGTAGTCAGGATTTGCGGTTTGCCTTTTTTAACTGCAACGGTAAATTCAAAATGAGCAGATTTCTTGCCATCTTCAGTAGCAACTCCCCAATTATTATCTTGGATGTAAACCTCTTTAACTCCGGCATTTATCATTGGCTCAACACAAATAACCATCCCTTCTCTCAGCTTTTTTCCGGTACCCGGTTTTCCGTAATTTGGGACCATCGGATCTTCATGCATATCTTTTCCTATACCATGTCCGACCATTTCTCTAACAACGGAAAATCCTTGAGCCTCACAGTGTTGTTGGACAGCGTTACCTATATCTCCAATCCTGTTTCCATCAATTGCCTGAGCAGCACCTAAATAAAGTGATTCCTCGGTGGTCTTAAGAAGTAAAGCAGTCTCTTTATCTACTTCGCCGACAGGAAATGTATAGGCAGAATCTCCAAAATAACCTTTGTATATTGTTCCGCAGTCAACAGAAATTATATCTCCCTCTTTTAATTCATACTCACTTGGGAATCCGTGAACTATTACGTCATTAACAGACAAGCACAATGTCCCAGGAAAACCGTCGTAACCAAGAAAGCCAGGCACAGCTCCGTTGTCTCTGATGTATTCCTCGGCAAGCTTATCTAGAGTTTTAGTTTTAACTCCGGGAGCAACGGCCTTGCCCACCTCTGCCAACGTCTTGGAAACCAAGATTGCATTCTCTTTAAGAATTTCTATCTCCTCTAAGGTTTTATAGTGTATCATTCTAACCTTTCAAACTCCTCTAAAAATTAGTACGGCCCTTCAGACGTCCCGTCTTCATAAGACCGTCATAGTGTCTCATTAACAAATAACTCTCAATCTGCTGCAATGTATCCAGAATAACGCCAACAATAATCAGCAAACTTGTTCCGCCATAGAACTGTGCAAACTGGTTGTTGATTCCAAGTATCATTGCAAACGCAGGCATGATGCCGACAATAGCCAGGAAAATTGAACCGGGAAGCGTAATGCGTGACATTATACTATCCAGATAATCAATTGTTTTCCTTCCAGGTTTAACTCCCGGAATAAAGCCTCCGTTTCTCTTCATATCTTCTGCCATCATGGTAGGATTTACGGTGACTGCAGTATAGAAATAAGTAAATATCACAATCAACAATCCAAAAACCAAGTTGTACCAGAATCCTTTATAATCACTCATAGTAGCAGCAAGTCCGCGAGTTGCGTCAAATCTTGAGAACAACAACGGGAACAACATCAATGCCTGAGCAAAGATGATTGGCATAACACCGGCAGCATTAATCTTTAAAGGAATATACTGTCTTACACCGCCATATTGTTTGTTGCCTACTATCCTTTTTGCATACTGTACAGGAACTTTGCGAGTACCTTGAACAAGAGCAATTGTTGCAGCAAATACAAGGAACAAGAAAATGAATTCAACCAACAGCATAAGAATACCGCCCGTTGTAGCATTAGCCCTCGTACCAACCTCAGCAGCAAGTGCATATGGAAGTCTTGCAACAATACCAACCATAATGATTAGTGATATTCCATTTCCAAGACCCCTATCTGTAATTCTCTCGCCAAGCCACATAATGAACATTGTTCCGCCAATCAGCACCATAGTTGCAAACAGAGTGAATGAGAATCCATGTAATAGAAATGCATCCTCCGGAAGGGTCGTGTGCAAACTGGTTAAATAAGCAGGAGCTTGTACAGCCAAAATAACTATGGTCAGATATCTAGTCCACTGATTCATTTTCCTTCTTCCGCTTTCACCCTCTTTTTGCATTTTTTGGAAGTAAGGAATCATAATTCCAAGCAGCTGAAGGACAATTGATGCGGAGATGTAAGGCATTACACCAAGCGCAAAGATTGAAGCATTTCCAAAAGCACCTCCGGAAAACATATTAAGCAATCCTAGAAGACCCTCGGATGTCTTTGCCGCCAAATCTGAATTGGCAATCAAAGAAGGGTTGATTCCCGGCATTACCACAAAGCTTCCCAGACGATAAACCAACAAAAGAAGAAGCGTATAGATAATCCTCTTTTTCAGTTCTTCTATCTTGAAAATGTTCTTTATTGTTTCAATCAGTCTCTTCATTATATTACTTTATTACAGTTGCAGTTCCTTTTGCAGCCTCAATCTTCTCTTTAGCTGACATTGAGAAAGCATTTGCAGTAACATCCAGCTTTGCTTTAAGGTCTCCGTTTCCAAGAATTTTTACAAGATCCTTTTTAGAAACAAGTCCGTTCTCAATAAGAGTCTGCTTATTGATAGCATCAACCTTAAGTTTCTCGCTTAAGGTTTGCAGAGAAGACAGGTTAATAACCTTATACTCTATCTTCTTAGGGTTATTGAAACCAAATTTTGGAAGCTGTCTCTGAATTGGCATCTGACCTCCCTGGAATCCAATCTTATCGTGGTAGCCGCTGCGCTGTTTTGCACCGTTCATACCGCGAGTGGAAGTGCCGCCATGTCCGGAACCTTCTCCGCGTCCAATTCTCTTATGCCTTCCTAAGGCACCCTTTGCAGGTTTTAATGTATGTAGTTTCATCTTAAAATCTCCTCTATTTAATGTCCTCTATTTTAACAAGGTGACGAACCTTTTCAATCATGCCCTTGTTAACGGAATTAAGTTCAACTTCTATGGAATGATGAATCCTTCTGATTCCTAGTGCATAAAGGGTTGCAATCTGTCTTTTGGTTGCACCATTTCTGCTTATAGTTTGTGTAACTTTTACTTTTGCCATCTTCCAGATCTCCTATCCGTTAAATACGTTCTTCATTGGAACTCCTCTTACACCCGCAACGGTATAAGCATCTCTCATTTGAGCAAGAGCTGCAATTGTTGCCTTAACAAGGTTGTGAGGATTTGATGAACCTTTGGATTTTGCAAGCACGTCATGGACACCAACTGACTCAAATACAACACGCATTGCACCTCCTGCCTTTACTCCTGTTCCGGGAGCGGCTGGTTTCATAAATACCTCAGCTCCACCAAATTTTGCAATTTGCTCATGAGGGATTGTCTCTTTGCTAAGAGGAACTTTTACAAGATTCTTCTTTGCATCTTCTATTCCTTTGGAGATAGCCGTAGTGACCTCATTAGCCTTACCAAGGCCGTAGCCAACAACACCCTTCTCATCTCCAACAACTACTATGGCGGCAAAACTGAAGTGGCGGCCTCCTTTGGTCACCTTTGTAACTCTTCTGACTGCAACCAACCTGTCTTTTAATTCCAGATCTGTAGTTCTTACACCTTTATCTTTAAAATTCTCTGCCATAATAATTAGAATTTAAGTCCGCCCTTACGCGCGGCATCTGCCAAACTTTTAACTCTTCCATGATACAGGTAACCTCCGCGGTCAAATGCAACCTCTTTAATCCCCTTTGCCACAGCGGCTTTAGCAGCCTCTGTTCCAACAAGAGCTGCAACTTCCACACTGGTCTTTCCCTTTGTCTGAGGCACAATCGCCTTATCCACGGAGGAAGCCGCTGCTATAGTTAAACCCTTTTCATCATCTATGAACTGCACATAGATTTGCTTATTGCTTCTGAATACGCTCATCCTTGGTTTCTCTGCAGTTCCGGAAACGTTCTTACGGATACGATAACGTATTCTCTGTCTTCTTTCTGTTTTATTCATAATCTCTCCTCCTGTTATTTAGCTGCTGCTGTTTTGCCGGCCTTTCTGCGGATATACTCTCCTACATACTTGATACCCTTGCCCTTATAAGGCTCCGGTTTACGGAATGAACGAATCTTTGCCGCAATCATTCCAACCAGCTGTTTGTCACAACTTGAAAGAACTAATATTGGGTTTGCACCCTTCTTAACTTGAGGAACTTCCGCTTTAATTTCAGTTGGAAGCTGAAAATAAATATCGTGAGAATAACCAAGGCTGAACTTTAAAAGTTGTCCCTGCGCTTCTACACGATATCCTACTCCTATTAGTTCCTGCTGGATTTTATATCCCTCAGAAACTCCTACCACCATATTGTGGATTAGGGCACGGTAAAGTCCGTGCAAAGATCTGTGGCGCGGCTGATTGGTAGGTCTCTCTACCTTAACCACGCCTCCCTCAACGGTGACCTTGATATCAGGATCAACCTTCTGGCTCAACTCGCCTTGAGGGCCTTTAACCCTCACCACGTTATCCTGTCCAACCGTAACGGTGACAGCATTGGGAAGGCTTACAGGTAATTTTCCTATTCTAGACATAATTAAAAAATAATTCTATTAATAAATGTAGCATAAAACCTCACCGCCTACGTTCTGCTCCTTAGCTTCCTTGTCTGTAATAATACCCTTGGAAGTAGAAAGGATTGCAACGCCTAGTCCGTTAAGTACGCGAGGCATTTCTGCAACACCCTTGTACTGTCTAAGACCCGGACGGCTGATTCTTATTAGTTTTTTGATAGCAGGCTTTTTAGTATCAGGGTGATACTTAAGAGCTATCTTTATATTCCCGACAGGTTCTCCCTCTTCAAACTTGTAGCTTAAAATATAGCCCTTCTCAAAAAGAACCTTTGTAAGCTCCTGTTTCATTTTAGAGGAAGGAACGTCAACAACTTTGTGACCTGCCTGATAAGCGTTCCTAATTCTTGTTAAATAATCTGAAATTGGATCAGTCATTTTAATTTAATTTTTAATTTTTTTAATCTCTCTACCAGCGTCATTTTGGCGCCCGATATCCAATAATGTAACCTGCTACCAGCTAGCCTTACGCACTCCTGGGATAAGGCCTTTGCTTGCCATCTCTCTGAACTGAATTCTGCTGATGCCGAATACGCGCATATAGCCTCTTGGTCTTCCTGTAAGAGAACAGCGGTTATGTAATCTAACCGGACTGGAATTCTTTGGAAGTTTATCCAATGCAGCGTAATTTCCCTCTTTCTTAAGTTGTTTACGCTTCTCAGCATATTTGGCGCATAGTTTGGCGCGCTTAACTTCACGCGCTTTCATTGATTCTTTTGCCATATTCTTTTTTTAAAATTTTTCTGCAAAAAGTTATGCTTTCTTCTTGAAAGGAAGGCCGAATGATGCAAGCAATGAGCGAGCTTCCTCGTCACTGTTGGTGCTAGTAACAAAAGTAATCTCCATTCCAACAACTTTTGTAACTTTATCAATATCAATCTCCGGGAAGATGAGCTGCTCTTTAATTCCAAGAGTATAATTTCCCCTGCCATCAAACTTCTCCTCAATTCCCTTGAAGTCTCTGATTCTAGGAAGAGATACCTTTATCAATCTCTCCATGAACTCATACATCTTAGTCTGTCTTAGAGTAACTTTTACTCCGATTGGCATTTCTTTCCTCAATTTGAAATTTGCAATATCCTTCTTTGAATAAGTAAGGACTGCTTTCTGACCGGTAATCATAGACAACTCAGCCTGAGCGTTTTCTGCAATTTTCTTATCAGCGGTTGCAACTCCAACACCCTCGTTGACCGTAATTTTCTGAAGTTTTGGAACCTGCATAACTGTCTTATAGCCAAACTGTTTTGTAAGCTTTGCTATAATCTCATCCTTATAAAGTTTCTCCAGATTTGGAACCCAGCCTTTAGGCTTTACCTGACCTGCAGCCTCTTTCTTTGCTGTGCCTTTGGCACCATTTTCCGCCTTTGCATTCTGCTGAGGCTTAGCGGCTTTAGGAGCCTTATTCTGTTTAGGAGCTGCTGCCTTAGGAGCTTGCCCCTTCTTTACTTCTTCTGCCATTATTTAATTTCCTCCCCTGACTTTTTAGCATAACGTACAAGTTTGCCTTTATCATTCAGACGACGTCCAATCTTAGTGGGACCGCCCTTGACAGGATCAACAACCTGTAAATTAGAGATGTGAATAGATGCCTCCTGCTTAATAATTCCGCCCTGCGGAGTCTTAGCATTTGGCTTTGTATGCTTGCTTACCATGTTGAGACCCTCAACAACGGCACGCATCTTAGCCTTATTAACTGCAAGTATTTTTCCCTGCTTGCCCTTATCATTGCCGGAATTAACAAAGACTGTATCGCCTTTCTTAATGTGTAATTTTACATTCATTATTATACCCTCCTATTTATTATAGTACCTCAGGGGCAAGTGAAACAATCTTCATAAAGTTGTCGCGAAGCTCTCTGGCTACGGGGCCAAAAATACGCGTACCTCTGACTTCACCCTGACTATCCAAAAGGACGCAAGCGTTCTCGTCAAATCTTATATAAGAACCGTCCGGTCTGCGGACCTCTTTTTTAGTTCTTACAACAACTGCTTTGGAAACAGAGCCCTTCTTGGCATCTGCCCCAGGAATAGCGCTCTTAACCGCTACAACTATCTTATCTCCAACACCGGCATAACGGCGCTTTGTTCCTCCCAGCACGCGGATACAAAGAACTTCCTTTGCTCCACTGTTGTCGGCTACCATTAATCTTGATTCCTGCTGTATCATAGCTATTTAACTTTTTCAACAATTTCTACTAATCTCCAGCGCTTTGTCTTGCTCAAAGGACGAGTCTCCATAATCTTTACGGTATCACCTTCTGAACATTCGTTCTTCTCATCATGCGCTACAAACTTTGTGGTTTTATTTACGAACTTACCGTAAATAGGGTGCATCTCTTTTGTTTTTACTGCAACAACTATAGACTTATCCATTTTGTTGCTAACCACTACACCGACTCTAACTTTTCTCAGCTTCCTTTCCATTACTTAGATTGTTTTTTATTCTCAATCTCACTAAGAACAGTGAGCATCTTGGTAATATCTTTTTTTGCTTTTTTAATTTGAGACGTATCCTCTAATGGAGAGACTGCGTGGTTAAGAACCATCTGATTAAGAGAGCCTCTGCTAGCCTCTATGCGCTCTCTCAGATCCTTCTCTGACATTTCCCGTATTTCTTTTGTTTTCATGTTATTCTCTCCAATTATTGTTTAACGTAATCCCTTCTGACTACAAACTTTGTAGAGACGGGCAATTTCTGGGCTCCAAGTCTAAGCGCCTCTTTGGCAACCTCAATAGGAACACCTTCAACTTCAATTAACATTCTTCCCGGGGTAACAGGTGCAACAAAACCCTCTGGATTTCCCTTTCCTTTACCCATACGGACCTCGGCAGGTTTTTTAGTAAAAGGTTTATCCGGAAATATGCGTATCCATACGTTTCCTTCACGTTTCATATAACGGACAACTGCCTGACGTGCAGCCTCTATCTGCTGTCCTGTCATCCAGCAAGACTCCAAAGTCTTAATGCCGAATGAACCAAAGGCAAGCTGACTACCTCTATGGGCAACGCCTTTCATGCGGCCCTTCTGCCATCTTCTGAATTTGGTTTTCTTTGGTTGTAACATTGCTTTATCTTATTAATTTTCAATACCTTAGTTGTAACGGAGCCAGAGTATTGGGGTGCAAAGGTATAATAATTTATTCAATGCGCAAACTTTTTTGAGTTTTTTTAGTGCACTTTGGCAAAAAAAAAATGACGGTCAAAACCGCCATTTTCATATAGTTACAGATTTGCAATTTTTTTGAAATCTCTATTTTTGGAAATCTTTGTACAAATCCCGACAGATTATTTCTGACTTATCGTCTTAAGTTTTGAGCTCACCTCAATGCATTTATTCCAGACGCGCATAAGGTTTCCGCCCCAAAACATTTGCAGCTGATCAACCGTCCATCCCCTCTTAAGCAGCTCAATAGTAAGGTTTTTCATCTGCCCGGCATTATCCATTCCAACAATTCCGCCGCCGCCGTCAAAATCAGTCCCAAGTCCAACGTACTGCGGTCCAACCAAATTTTTAATATGGTCAATATGATTTGCCAAAACGGCAACACCCACTTTGTTGGCGGGCAAGTCATCAGACAAAAAGAATCTGCCGGTGCCAACTTGAACAACACCGCCGTTAGCCGCTATCATTTTTATCTCCTCATCTGTCAAATCTCTGCGCTGAGAGGGCTTTAGAGCCCTGCAAGCGGAATGTGACGCAATTACTGGAGCCTTTGCAACCTTTAGCACATCCTTAAGAGCCTCAGAGGAGACATGTGAAACATCCACCATCATTCCAAGTTGCTCCATCCTCTCAATAACTTCATATCCAAATGGAGAAACACCGTGCCAGCAGGCAGTTTTCCACTCCCTAGAGCCGTCGCAAAGTTGATTTGCGGAATTATGACTCAATGTAATATACCTGACTCCTATCTTATAAAACTCATCTACCCTGTTAACGTCATTTCCAAGAGGATAACCATTTTCTATTGCAAGAACAACAGCGCGCTTTCCCTGAGCCTTAAGCTTTATTACATCTTCCGGAGTATACGCCATACCGGCAACATCGCTCTTTTTTGTAGTAACATATTTTTTCCAGGAAAGAAGTTCCCCTTTGCAATAGTGGTACGCAGAATCCAGTGACTTTTTGTTTTTCCAAGGTCCCTGCTCCAGATAAACTGCAAAAAAAGCAGCATCCAGCCCACCTTTCTCCATCAAGGCAAAAGAGACCTGGCCTTTTGGAACAGTATACTCCCCGTTTGGATGCATAATATAAGTTGCCGTATCATTGTGAGTATCAAAAGATACCACAAAATTATGCACACTGTCAGCAAGTACCGCATATTGCGCATCAGTAAGATTGTACGCATTATGTTTTGGCGCGCCCGGCAGCGGTAAGCTGACGGGTTTTGGCGCTGTTTGTTCAACAGGCTGTACTGCAGCACGTTTTACAGAGACAGCTTTAGCGCTCTGGGCTGTTGCACTCTGTTTGCCGGCGCAGCTGCAAAGAGCAACCGTTGCCACAATCAATAAATATTTTACAATTTTTCTCATTATAAATTCATGCTCCCGACAAATTATTTTACAACTGCTTTTTTTGTCCACCACTTCATCTTCACGGCAAGCCACAGCAACAATGCACTAAATATCAGACAAGCCCACATAAGCCAATTGCCCCATCCGGCAGTAAAGGCTATCGGGACCAAAGTAATTAAAATTATCTCTACCGGTGCTATTGGCAAATATGCAAGCGCGTAATCATCCATGGTCTTGCTCTTCATCTCTGGATCAACAATTCTCTCCAATGCAATACCCATTGCCATAGTACCTGTCCACCAGCCCCATGCAAAAATTGAGCGCTCAAACCAATAGTTATGAGCAAGATGCTTTCCAAGATAGAATGTAATTGCATAGACCACAATTGTGCCTACAACCAACATTACAACAAGCGGTACCCAGAACTTAACAATAACGGCCAGTTTAATAGATGCAACACCGCAGGCAACCAGCAAGTCCGTAAAGAAACTTCCAATACGCTGCGTTGTCTTTGGGCATATATAATCTGTAACGCCGGTCTTGTCAAATATTTTCTTAAAAATTAAGCCAACAATAAAAGCGCAGGAGAATACCGGAAGTTCCATGTTATTGTAAGGAGTCGGCATTCCGCTGCACCAATTCTTAACTGCAACGCTCAGCACATATCCCAAGAATGCAACAAAAAATACAAGGGCAAAATGGAATGTCAATGTCTCTATTGATATAGAAGAGGTTGTACTTTCACCAACATCATCTCTTTTCTCTTTTGGAAGAAGTCCGGTGCGCAACTCATTTGGAAGATCCTTAAAATCAGTAATAAACGCCGTCTGTTTTTTCCTGGCAGCGCGCTTGATTATAAACAGACCACCCACAATTGCAAGGACAACTCCAACCGTAGCAGTAGTCATGCCAAGACTCATGGCATCTTCCCATCCCATATTTTTAAATGCTCCGCCAATTGCAGCGGCAGTTCCGTGTCCGCCGTAAAAACCTGTCGGGAGCATAGCTCCAAATGCATCATTCAGCCCTGGCCATATTAGCTTAAGTGCATATAAACCAAACAATCCCATAAGTCCCCACTGCACCAGCATTCCTAACTGCGCATAAATCCACATTGGTCCAACTCTTGTAATAACTTCCTTTACAGAGGATTTTGGAGAGGAAAGCGGCAGAGAACCAAAAACAAGCGCAATCATTACCGCCGCATAAGAGGCAAGATTGTTTGAGAACGGGAGCCATCCAAGACCATTAGGTCCAAATGCAAGTCCAAGAAGTCCGGCTATTAAACTGGGGGGAACAAAAAGTTTCTGAACCAACTTGACTTTGACTCTAATAAGTTTGCCGACAAGAATAAGACCGAATATCATACCCATGTCTACAAAAAATGACCATGGAGTAAAGCCTTGAAAATTAAAGAAATTGTACATCTATATCATATTTAGGTTGGCAAATATACAACTTTTGCATTAGTTTTGCAGACCAATCGCGGAATGAAGGGCATATGGAGGGGATAAAAACAGACATAAATATTTCTTTGATCACGACAACTTTTTACCGCTGCGGCTGCATCTTGTTGCTGACCGGAGCAATGCTGTTGTGTGGAGTAAAAAATATTTCCGCTCAAAACAAAAGGGAACAAATTAAAGTTGAGAGAGTTCCGGTCAACCACCAGATTACCCACCCAAAATCTTTATTCTCCAACCCTTCTGCAGGAAATCCTCAAGTAAATCCCTCCGGCAACATGAAGGATAAAGAGGTGAAAGATGATAAAGACGCCATTGCCGCACGTATTAAAAAAAGAGCCGCAGATGACAAAATAAGGGAACAGCTGTGGGCTAAAGTAGAAAAAGACAGAGAACGCTATAAAGGCGCAACAGAGTGGGCGGTAATGTATTACAAGGTTGAAGATAACGGAGACACAACATTTATAGATTGGCTTCCTCCCGTATTCAAATTTGAAACCGTGCGCAAATGGTACAAGGCAAAAGCGTGGAGAGAATACAGGCGGCTTGTTTGGAATTTTAAGAAAGTGTATCCTTATGCGCTGCAGGCCAGAGGAATAATAAGTGAAGCGGACAGCGTCCTTGCGGTAAATAATTTTAGCCGTCGGGAGAGAGATAAATACATAGAGGAATATCAGGAGAAGTTGTTCAAGCAATTTGAAAAGCCAATGAGGAATCTGACAATTACTCAGGGGCAACTCTTAATGAAGCTGATAGACAGGGAATTGGGAAGAACATCTTTTTATATAATCCGCCAATATCGCGGCAGGCTTTCCGCAGGATTCTGGCAGCTGGTGGCGCGCATGTTTGGTTCAGATTTAAAAAAGCCGTATGATAAATTTGGAGATGACCGGCAAGTAGAAGAACTTGTTGTGCTCTACCAGGAGGGTTCTTTTGACGCTCTCTATTTCTCAATGTTTGGATATCAGAGATAGAGAACAGCCGGGCCTATACAGAAACATCCCTTAAAGTCTCACCGTCAAAAACAATATAATCAGGATTATAGATCCAGTCACCCAGCATGAACAGCTCAGAGCCGTTTTGCAATTTTTGCTCTGTGCGAATATGAAAATGTCCAAAGATGAAATAATCTATTTTATTTTTATTCCTGACAGGTTGCAAGTCTGTTTTTTCCCAGACAGTCTGTGCTCCGACTGCTGCAGAATTTTGCACCGCATCATATTTTTTTTGGAAATCCTCCACGTACGCAACACACCTATTAACAGTCAATTGCGCTCCATCCGGAGAAGCCTGTCCACGGGTCAGCCTATTGTGTTTACTCCATCCGTGCCCCAATAAAAAAGCCCAGCGCGGATGAATTCCGCTAAATAAAATTTGCAAAAATTTATTATGAAAAATACTATACAAAAATGCATACCCCGGGTCATTTCCAAACAGCCCGTCTCCGTGTCCCAGACAAAAACGTTTCCCCTCAATTTCAAAAACCGCAGGTTGCTTCTCCATAATTAACCCAAGCTCCTCCTGAAAATATCTATACGTCCAAACGTCATGGTTGCCGTTAAAGAAATGCACCCTCACGCCCCTGTCAACAAGAGATGCAATTGCCCCCAATGTCCTTGTAAAACCACAGGGAATCACATCTTTATACTCATACCAAAAATCAAAAATATCTCCAAGCAGAAAAACTTCTTTTGTTTGAGGAGGCAAACCATTAAGAAAAGAGGAGAATTTTTTCTCTCTCTCCACGGGATTTTTATAATCCAATCCCAGGTGTACATCCGACACAAAAAAATATAAGTTTTTCTCTATCATTAATGCAATAAATAAGGAAGCACAACACAAAGAATTCCGACTATTGCGCAATAAATTGCAAAACCTGTAAGCTTAACATTTTTAACAAGTTTGACCATCCATTTACATGCAGCCCATCCCGCAAAAAATGCTGCAAGAAATCCAAACAGCAACGGTAAAAATCCAATGCTTGCACATGTACCTGCAACAGCGGTTCCTGCATCAGCTGCAGCACCTGTGGAGGTCACAACATCCCCGGCATTTTTAAGAGCTTTATAGACATCCAAAAATGCCTGACCTAAAATTGGAATGATAACCATCAAAAATGAAAACTGCGCAACAGAAGATTTTTTAACCTTGCAAAGCAATCCGGTAGAAATAGTTGCGCCTGAACGTGAAAGACCGGGAAGAACGGCAATGGCCTGTGCTATTC
Source organism: Candidatus Egerieousia sp. (assembly GCA_035403105.1). Taxonomy (GTDB): domain Bacteria; phylum Bacteroidota; class Bacteroidia; order Bacteroidales; family UBA932; genus Egerieousia. The sequence continues at coordinate 54,288 of DAONEN010000002.1, forward strand.
CAACAACAAAAGCCTGCCAATAATTAATTGCAGAGTTATCACAATAATCAACCCCATTATTCTCTTGCTTTGCCATTCCAACATAAGTTTTATCTTGCGCGGCTGCCGCATTTTTTTTCTCATTGCGCGCCGTTATCCTCTCACTGCAATCCAGCAGCAAAGCAGTGACAATCAGCATACAGCCAACAAAAAGCAAACCGTTTCCGGTATAAGACGCAACATAATCTGTAGAGAAAATTTTCTCCACTAAATCATTCAAAGTAAAGCCAACTATCGCGACGGGTATAAGTGAAACCAATATCTTAAAAACATAATCTTTCTCCCCATTCATCCCGCGCGCAAAAAATCCTTTGATTAATCTTCCAAGAGGTTTGCGGAATACTACAATTGTACTCAACACGGTAGCAACATGCACCGTCACATCAAACTTAAGATTTGTCTCTCCGCCTATTCCAAAAAGTTCCTGAAAAATAGTCAGATGCCCGCTGCTGCTCACCGGCAGAAATTCTGTGAATCCTTGTACCAGCCCTAACAACAAACCCTGTATCCAATTCATAATTAGCTGTTTTCCTTATTAGAGCCGCACTTCTTCATGTTTTTTTTCATGATGGCAACAATCACAACCACAATGCCGCCCAATATTAAGATTGGAGCAATCACCATTCTTGTAAAACTAAAAATTGCGGGAGAAAAAACATTAGGGTCTTTGCTGCCGCCGCCAATCATAAAAATATAACCAAGAATCATAATGCCCAATCCTATAAGGATCCACATTACATTCTGTTTTGGAATTGCAAAATTCTGCTCCTCTGCAGAATTAGTTTTTTGTATGTTTTTCTGTTTCATATTCTATGTATATAATTCATTGCCGCTCAACCCCACCAACTTATTAACAACAAAATACGTGCAAATCAAACAAATGACAACGCCAAGTAAAATTACGCCGGCAGAAACTTCTATCATTATCTGCAAATTAATAATTGAAAATATGCTGGAAAATTCCTTCCTAATCAAAAAAAGGACGCCCACCAATGCGCAAATTGCAATAACTCCGCTTATAAGACCCTGGAATATAGCCCTGTACATAAACGGCCGCCGGATAAATCCCTTTGTCGCTCCAACCAGCTGCATTGTGTGAATAGAAAATCTTTTTGAGAAAACATTAAGACGCACCGTATTGTTAATTAACACAACGGAAATAAACATAAGCAAAGCAATAAACACCATAAGCACTAATCCAATCTTCTGCATGTTTTTGTTAATTGTCTCAATAAGAGATTCTTGATAAACCACGTCATCAACCAACGGGTCCTCTTTTAACATACGCTTAAGAACCTTTACGCTATCGGGATGAAAATAATTTGGATTCAGCTGTATCTCCACGGATATTGGAATTGGGTTGGATTCAAATACATCCAGAAAATCATTTCCAAGCAGTTCCTTCATCTCCTTGGTTCCCTGCTCTTTGCTGATAAGCTGCGTAGATTTTACAGCCGGCAGCATTGCAACATTTTTGCAAAAAGATTCCGCCTGAACCTGAGTGGCATCCTCTTTTAAGATTGTAGAAATCTTTATATTCTCTTTAAAATAATCAGAAACCTCGCGGGCATTTACAGCCAAAACTGCAAAAACACCTACAATAAACAGCACCAATGAAATGCTTATGACGGATGAAACGTACGACCGCAGCAACCGCCCCCCTAATGAATTTTTCTCCTTTCTTCTCATAAATCGCCCCCAAAGATATGAAAAAGCTACCTTTAAATCTCAAAAATTTTTACTACCTTTGCCAAGAGGATATTATGTACTATGGAAGAGCCAGTTAAAATATTGTATGTCAGCAGTGAGATTACACCTTACTTGCCAGAAGATACAATTTCTGTAGCCGGCCGCTATATGCCTCAGGCAGCACAGGAGAACGGTATAGAGATAAGAGCTTTCATGCCAAAATACGGGCTAATAAATGAGCGCCGCAATCAATTGCATGAAGTCATCAGGCTTAGCGGAATGAACATAGTTGTTAATGATCTCGACAGACCTTTAATAATAAAGGTTGCATCTATCCAGCAAGCCCGTATGCAAGTGTATTTCATTGAAAATGAGGATTATTTCAAGAGAAAATTTTTGTACACGGATGAGAAGGGAAAATTTTTTGCAGACAATGACGAGCGCGCGATTTTCTTTGCACGCGGAATGTTGGAAACTGTAAAAAAATTAAGATGGCAGCCATCTATTATTCATTGCGGCGGATGGATAACTCATCTTGTTCCGCTGTATCTAAAAATGTCTTATAGAACGGACCCGATATTTGCAAATAGCAAAATTGTTCTTTCACTTTACGATGAAATTTCTAAAGAAAAATTCTCCTCCGGTTTTGTGAAAAAGGCACTGATGCAAGGAGTGAATCCGGTGGACATGGATGTGCTTGGCAATCCTAATGGCATAAATCTTGCTAAATTAGCTGTCAAGTATGCGGACGGAATAATTCTGGGAAGCAATAATGTTAATAAGGAAGTCCTTGATTACGTGGCCAAGCGCAAGCTGCCAATACTTCCTTTTACAGAGATAAGTGCCGGAAACGCCTCGTACACAAATAAGTACATTAAGTTTTACGACAAATTATTAAAAGTATAATGCAATTAAAGGCTTTCTTCCGCTATCTGATTTTGCCGGCCGCGGCATCACTTCTTACATATTCCTGTATATCAGTGGATAAAACCATTGGAGACATTAATGTTTCCAATGACTATATAATGCAAGTTGGTACGGCAACTTTTCATTTGCCCCTTAAAACCCAAATGCCTGACAGTCTGCAGGCCCTTAATGCATCATACGGTTATTTTGGAGCAATAAGAACAAAAGAATTTGGGCTTGCAAATTTTACATGCGCAACAAACTTTGCCCCCAGCTCTTCCGGATTAAATTTTGGCACAGGTGCTTACGTTAAGAAATTTTACATCACTATGATTCTGAGCGGAAACACTATTGCAGATAAAAGCCAGGAGGGAATTACGCAAAATATTCATGTGTATAGAATGAATAAATATGTTGACACTACTGATAAGTACAACAACATGATTAAGAGTTCTGATTATATTCATAATCAAATAAATATAGGCAGTACAGTTTATACCGGCGCCGACTCACTTACAATCTACCTTAACAATAGTTTTGGAGAAGATATCCTTAAAGCTACTAAACTGCAACTGGATTCTACAACTCATTTTGTCAAAGGATATAAAGGCTTATATTTTACCTGTGACCCACCTGCTGCAGGAGCCGATGGCGGCAGGCTAAACAAATGGGCCGTTACATCCACCTACATGTATATGCAAATCAATTTTCAGCCAACATGGAAAAGCGGGCTGGCCAGAAAAGATACAACAGTCACATTTGCTCTTGGCGTTGATTATGCCCAGAATGAATCTACATACGAGTCAAAAACTCTTGCATCAGATATTCCGCAGGAATACATTGACATTGAGGGAGTAGGTGGTATCAAACCATATATAGATCCGCTTGTTCTTAAAGATACTCTAGATAATTGGGCCGGGAAAATGGGATATGATAATAAAAGAATCCTAATCAGCGGCGCGGAGTATGTTTTACCTTATGAGCTCCCTGCAGACGAAAGCAGAGTAACAAGTTACTACCAGCAGTACTTATATCCTTGCCACAGAGTTGCAGATACCACGGATTACTATTACTATCCTCTAAGCGATGTTTACAGCACAAGTAACAGTGTTGGAGCAATTAATAGGTCTAAGTATTACTATGCCGGACAAATGGCAAGTACCGTGCAAAAAATAATGAAAGCAGACAGGAGTGAAGTTGCAGCAGAGCCAAAATATAAAATGTGGATCATGCCAATTGTTGCATCCTCCTCAAGTTCATATTATTCCAGTTCCAGTTCAACCACGTATACTTTTGATGCAACCACTTACAGTATGGGGAGAATCAACGGACCGGCAAATAAGAATTATCCGTATATCAAAATCGTTTACGCTATCCTTAAGGATAAATAAAATAACAACCGGCAAAGAGCAAGTTGTTAATAAAAAAGGCTGCCCATCTGGGCAGCCTTTTTTAATCTCTTTAATCTCTTTAATCTCTTTTAACTATTTACTTAGGTAACCCTGTGGAAGACTTTTTCTCTTTCTTTATAATCTTAATCAAAGAATATTTTGCCGGCTATAATAATATCACTTAATAAAGAAGGTTATCTATCTTAAATAAAACTGATAAAATCAGTATGTACAAAAATATATAGTTACAGTGTATCTAAATCCTTGTAAAGTTTCAGCGGTGTTATTGTAAAAAGGCACGCACTTTTAGTTCATTGTTATTGATTGTTAATAAAAAAGGCTGCCCAATATGGGCAGCCTTTTTTAATTCAACTATAATATTTTTAGAACAACAATCTTACGCCAAATAACATTCCCCAAGTACTACCTGTGGTAACATTCTTCTGCCAAACATTGCTATCCATAAATCTGCTTATGATTGCCTCTGCAGAATCACTTTCTCCAGCGGCTGAAGCATTCAACTTATAAGTTGGAACACCGTTAACGGCCTTAACAAATGTCAAAGGACGAATTCTATCATAAGAAGCAGAACCTATTGTCTTGTAAGCACCCCAATTCTTGTTAAGAAGGTTACCTACATTAATAATATCCAAACTCAACTGAAGAGTATATCTTCTGTTGCTGCCAAAATTAGTGAAGATATCTTGAAGGATTTTAACATCCCATCTGTTATGCCATGGTCCAACATAACCATATCTTTGAGCATATTTTCCTTTGTGATTTTTCAAATAAGAGTTGCCCTCTACCAATTTCCAGAAAGCATCTTTCATTTGATCGTCAGTTACAGTATAATTAAATTTAACCTTAGCTGGATTGGTATATGCATAGGTGGAAGTAACAAATGTAATGTCATTCTTTGTTGCAGGGATATACATCAAATCAGATGAATTTCCATCTTGATTCATATCATTAGAGTAACAAAAATCATATCTTCCCTGTGACTCTCCATCATAGAATAACGATACAGTCGTTGCAAAATGTTTCAACCACTCAAATCTATATGATAAATTACCAACTACTCTGTGAGGAACAGCAAATCCAGAAGGAGCAAGTTCAGGGTCATTCAAATAAGAAACGGTTGAGTTAGCGCTCCATGCTGAAGAGGCTGTAGAGCCAGGGTTGTTTGTAACGTCCTTAGCAACAGTGTAAGTGTAAGCGATGGAACCGGAAAG
>DAONEN010000002.1:59644-66420 GCA_035403105.1 Candidatus Egerieousia sp.
TTAATATCCCAGTTGAAACCAATTCTTGGGTTTATCTGAAGTTTTCTGTGAGGCCATTTGCCGCTGTTCATATAATAGTTCTTTTCAGGTGTTCCGCCAACTGTGTAATGATCTTTAAATGAGTTGTTCCAGCTGTTGAAGCCGTAAGCGTCAACTGCAGGGTTGTCATCCAAACTGTTAAGATAGAACGGAAGCTCTGCCCTTAAACCCATAGTAACTTTAACATCATCATTAACCTGCCATTCATCTTGTGCATATAGCGCACCAAGGCCGAATGAAAGTTCAACACCAGGAGTAGCCTGATTGTTATAACCATAAGTTATAGCAAATGTTGTAGGAGTTGCATTAGCGTAGAATGCAGCCAAACCGTCTGCATAAGTTATACCTGTTGCAGGGTCCTTTGTGTTATTGTAATTATATCTATAATAAGATGTTCCTTCTCTGATATATACGTTCTTAAAGTACAACTTGTCAAATGAAGCTCCAAATGTCAAGTTGTGGTCTCCAAGGTTTATAGAAACGTTATCTTTTACAGAGAAAGTATTGTTCTTTACATCATTGCCGTAAGTAAACAGCTCATAACCAAATGCCATATACTGATCACCGCCTTTGTAAATATCTACAAATGGGAATACATCACTGTCAGAAGTCCTCTTATCCTCAATCATAGTGTAAGAAGCAAGCAACTGATTGGAAACTTTTCCCCAGTGGCTATCCAACTCACCCGTTATACTTCTAACGGTATTCTTAAAGCCGTACCACGAATTGCTGAAAGAGACAGATTTGTCAGAACTACGTCCGGAACCTTTTGGATTTGGAGCGGAATTATAGTTAGTAAGCTGATCTGATGTTCCGACAACTTCATTGTATCTTACGGTAAACTTGTTGTCCTTATTTATATTCCAATCAAATCTTGCAAGAATCTTATGGTTATCGCTCTTAAAGTTAGGGAAGTTCTGATATGAACCAGCCTCATAACCGTAAGTATTCAATAAGAAATCGTGCATAGTCTTTAAGTCAGAAACTGTTGTACGAGCTGTCTTTGTAGCTGTACTTGATGCACCATTTGTACTAGGCTCCCATGCTCCTGAAGGAGTGGTTTTTTTCTCATACTCACCGCTTACAAAGAAGAACAATTTGTCCTTAATGATAGGACCGCCAAATGTAACACCATAAGTCTCTGATTTAGAATCACGAGCACCTGTTACTGTATTGTCGCCAACCTTATTTCCTGTAAACTTCTTAGGTCTCAAATATGTGTAAACTGAACCAAAAAATTTGTTAGTTCCGCTCTTTGTTACTGCATTGATTGAGGCACCGGTAAACTGAGATTGCCTAATATCAAACGGAGCAAGATTAACGGAAACCTCCTCAATAGCATCCAATGCTATTGGCTGAGCATCTCCGCCGGGAAGGATTTGAGATGTGCTCAATCCAAAGTTGTTATTAAAGGCTGCACCATCTATGGTAATGGTATTCATACGGTTATCACGGCCTCCAAATGAAGTTCCGTTTGCCTGTGGGGTCATCTTTGTAAAGTCAGTGATACCTCTGCTGATGGAAGGAAGCTGCCTTAACTGTATTGAACTAATGTTGGTGGAAGCACCATTTTTATCAGAGTTCATGATAGGGTTGTTTCCCTTTGCCTGAACTACAACTTCATTAAGGGCAACCGCCTCAACATCCATTACAACGTTCTTAACAAAGTTCTCGCCTAGTTTTAAGTAAGCACCGCCTGATTTGCTGCTGCCGTATCCAAGCAAGGATACCTCAACTTCATAAGGACCTCCAATTCTCATATTCAAGATACGATAATTACCTGAATTATCGGTAGTTGAATAGTACCTGGAGCCGGAAGGCGTATGCGTTGCTATAACAGCAGCGCCAACTACAGGACTCCCGTCCTTCTCTGTTACCTTGCCGCTCATAGAGGATGTTGTAACCTGTGCATAGGTTGTCACAGCTACAAACAAACTCAGAACTGTCAAGGCAAAAAGCTTAATAGTTTGTTTCATAAATGATTTGATTATTTAAGGTTTTGTAAATTAATTCGGTTTTTCACCAGCTTTTTCAAAGCAGTGCAAATTTACAAGAAAATAAAATTCTTCAAAATAGGTAAAGCACTTATTTAACAATTTTTTATCAACAATTTTAATTATTCATAATCTTTGACTACCTTTGTCCGCAAAGGTGGAGAGATTTGACTGCTTGCAACCACGCTAAAAAATGCTAAAAGGAACGTATGACACATCTGCCATGCGGTTTCAGAACGCACAAAGTCAAATTCCTACACTTAAGTGTTTAACTTAAAATATTTAGTTATGGCTTATTTGTTTACATCAGAATCAGTATCGGAAGGACATCCGGATAAAGTTGCAGACCAGATTTCGGACGCAGTGCTAGATGAATTTTTAAAACAGGACCCTGAGAGCAAGGTTGCTTGTGAAACTTTTGTGAGCACCGGCCTTGTAGTCGTAGGCGGAGAAGCTCACGCAGATGCTTATGTTGATATTCAGCATACTGCTAGAGAAATTATTAACCGCATAGGTTATACAAAAGCCGAATACATGTTTGACGGAAATTCATGCGGCATTCTTTCAGCCCTTCACGGACAGAGCGCAGACATCAGACGCGGTGTTGAGAAAAAAGATAAATACAATCAGGGTGCAGGAGATCAAGGTATTATGTTTGGATATGCATGTCGGGAAACAGATGACTACATGCCTCTTCCTATATGGCTATCCCATAGGTTATTACAAGAACTGGCAGAGGTCAGAAAGAATACAAAGCTGATGCCTTATCTGAGACCCGATGCAAAGTCTCAGTTCACAATAGAGTATTCCGATGACCGCAAACCTCTTAAAGTTCACACAATTGTATTGTCCACACAACATGATGAGTTTGCGCAGGATGCGGAGATGCTTAAAAAAATCAAGGACGATGTGCAGAACATTCTTATACCTAGATTAATCAAGAAACTGCCCGCACGTCTGAAAGGCTTGTTTGATTGCAATTATAAACTGTTGGTAAACCCAACAGGCAAGTTTGTAATTGGCGGACCTCATGGAGACACGGGACTGACAGGCAGAAAGATAATAGTAGATACTTACGGCGGACGCGGAGCGCACGGCGGCGGGGCATTATCCGGAAAAGACGCAAGCAAAGTAGACCGTTCCGCTGCATACGCGGCACGCTATATAGCTAAGAATCTGGTAGCTGCAGGAGTTGCAGATGAAGTTCAAATCCAGATTTCTTATGCAATTGGAGTTGCAAAGCCGCTAAGCATTTTCATTAATACATTTAGAACTGCACGGGTTGCCAAAAACGGCGGACCTTCCGCAAGCGGCAAAGCTGTCATGTCAGACGGAGAGATTGCAAAAATAGTTGGAGAAATTTTTGACCTGCGCCCAGCAGTGATAATAGATAAATTCCAATTGAAAAACCCAATCTACTTGCCAACAGCAGCTTATGGTCACATGGGCCGCACTCCTTATGTTGGAGAAGTAACGGTTGTCAGAAACGGCAAGAACGTAAAAAAGAGAGTGCAATTCTTTGGCTGGGAGCTGCTTGATGCGGTGCCAAAGGTGAAGAAAGCGTTTGGAATCTAGCGCAAGAGATTTATTTCATTTGGACAATGGTGATGCCGGAACCACCAAAGCGAACATCCTCGTCTGTGCAACTTTGCACGGCGGGGATTGTTTTTAAGAACTTGCGTATTTCTTCCTTAAGAACACCTGTCCCCTTGCCATGAAGAATCCGCACCTTAGAGGCCCCAACAAGCTCAGCATCATCAATATAGCGTGCAACAATATCCAGCGCATCATTAAGTCTCTCCCCTCTTACATCAATCTCAGTTTTAAAATTCAGCTTCCTCTCATCAATCCCTAAAGAATTGTGAGTTAAAGGTTTAGGTGCACTCTTGCGCACATTATCAAACTCTTTATTAGAGATAACTTCAATAGAATCTTTTTTTACTTTGCTGATTATGTCGCCGACAGAAATGTTAATCCACTTCTCACTTATCTGCATCACCTCACCTATCAGATCACTCCCTTTTATTTTTACTTTGGTCCCAACCTGCAGCACACCCGGAACAAACTTTCCTTTTTGCAAAGCTCCCTGCGCAAAGTTCAAACTGTCTCTCATTGCCTCTGCAGCATTCTGTTGAATAGCATGTTGCAGGTTTCTCCCTTTCCTCTCCTCCTGCCTCTTCTTACGTGCAACCAGCTGTTCCATCTTAGCCTGAATCTTTCTGTCCTGCTTAGAATCCTTCTGTTGTTCCAAAGACTCATTAAATTTCTTCAAATCCTCGCGCACCAATTTTGTTCTCTCCTTTTCTGCCTGATTCTCACGTATTTCCCTGATAGTTGCCTCAATCTTTTTATTTGCGGCCGCAAGAATTTGCTGAGCCTCATCTTTTGCCTGCTGAACAATTTTCTTTTTAGTCTCCTTAATATCAGACAGTTCCTGAGCATAACGTTCAGTAACGCTCTCCAAATTTTTATCGGTATTTTTTATTCTGGCAAGTTTCTCATCCAGTTTGCGGCGATTTTTTGATATCGCGCGCAGCTGCCTTTCCAAATCCACAAAACTTTCACCCGCCTTCTCTTCTGCTTGATGCACAATATTTTCCGGCAATCCCATTTTGCGCGCAAGTTCAAAGGCAAAAGAATTTCCGGGAACACCCAATTCCAATTTATATAACGGCTGAATCTTTGTGCTGTCAAACTGCATTGCTCCGTTAATAGTTCCGGAGCTATTCTGCGCATAAACTTTCAAATTAGTGTAATGCGTTGTTATTATGCCATATACGCCCCGCTTATCCAACTCTTCTAAAATTGTCTCCGCAATTGCTCCGCCCGCTGCAGGCTCCGTTCCCGCTCCAAATTCATCTATCAGGACCAAAGATTTTTCATCCGCATTTTTGAGCACATTTTTCATGTTCATCAAATGAGAGCTGTAAGTACTAAGGTCATTCTCAATAGATTGCTCATCTCCTATATCAATGAATATTTTATTAAAAACAGGAAATTCAGAAACCTCAGAACAAGGAACAAGCATCCCCCATTGAAACATATATTGCAATATCCCGACAGTTTTCAGACATACAGATTTTCCTCCCGCATTGGGGCCGGAGATAACAAGGATATGCTTTAACTTATTGAGTTCTAATGAAAGAGGTACTATCTGCTTTTTCTCCTTCTGCAACGCAGCCTCCAGCAAAGGATGTCTTCCATTAGAAAGTCTAAGCACTCCATCCTTGGAAATAATTGGCTTGCCGGCCTGCATTAAACCGGACACCTCAGCCTTTGCACGGATAAAATCCACTTCTCCAATAAACCCGGCTCCCTTTTGGATATCAGATAAATATGGTCTTAAGAAATCCGTAAACTCAGCAAGAATTCTTGCAATCTCTCTCTGCTCGGCAAAATGAAGTTCACGTACCTTGTTGTTCATCTCCACAACTTCAAGCGGCTCCACAAAAACAGTCTTGCCGCTAGAAGACTCATCAAAAACAAGTCCCGGCAAGTCGCGCTTGTTGGAGGTGCTGACCGGGATAAGCAATTTCCCGTCGCGAACAGAAATACTGGCATCCTCATCTGCAATACCTTCACTCTGAGCCTTTTTAAAAATACTCTGCACTTTTCTAGAGACGGCGTTTTGAGTAGTGTTTAATTCTCTTCTGATTTTTGCAAGCTCCTCAGAGGCACTATCTTTTATCTCTCCATTTTTATCCAGAATAGAATCTATGCGGCGGCTTACCTCCGGGAAATATTGAATTGGCGCTGCAAGTTGCTTAATATTAGGATATTGATCTGGTTTGGTGTTTTTAAGGAATGATAATACTTGCCTTAAACTTTCCAAAAAATTCTGCAGCCTGCGCAAATTTTCCACAGATATGCAGCTGAACTCCGCCGTTAATGCCTTAAGAAATTGAGTACAATCTGTAAACTCACCCTGAGGAAATTTTGTCTCAAACATTGCAACCAGACGCATCTCATCCGTGAGTGCAAGACGCTTCTCAATTGTCTGCGAATTATAAGACACTGCCTCCGTCTCTGCTCGCTGTTGTGCATAACCCGTTGAACAGCGTATCTTTATGCTCTGCCTTATCTGATCAAAACCAAGTTTCTGTTCTAGATTCATTTCATTTGCAAAGATAAAGTTTTACATTTGCATTTGCACGGAATTGAGGCAAACCTCCGCAGTTATTTAAGCATATAGTTAATGAGTGTTACATTAACAGTCTGGCTGTTCATCATTTTTATAGTTGTCTCCTACCTTTTGGGGTCAATCTCTCCCGCCATTTTTTTATCCAAAAAAATATACGGAATAGACATTCATGAATACGGCAGCAAGAACCCCGGAGCCAATAATGTTCAAAGAGTTATGGGATGGCACATGGGACTTGTAGTTTTTGTAATTGACCTCTTAAAGGGAACCGCCGCTTGCTGTCTTGTCTATTTTCTGCCGTTGCTAAAGGATGCTCCCAATCTGTTTGTCTGCGCACAAATTGTATTTGGATTTGCCGCCGTCGCAGGACACATTTTTCCGCTCTACCACCACTTCCGCGGAGGCAAGGGAGTTTCAACTTTTTGCGGCGCACTGCTGGCCATCCACCCCGGAGCAGTTCTGATATGCACAGTTATCTTCTTGATAGTCTTATACTTTACAAGATACATTTCCATAAGCGTTATAGCGGCCGTAACTTGTTTCCCTCTGCTGGTAAACTTGCTGTTTGCATTATGGCTGGACCCTCAAGAAACATGGGCCCT
>DAONEN010000003.1:0-54598 GCA_035403105.1 Candidatus Egerieousia sp.
AGAAGTTTGTCCGGCGCTTATTCCTTTGTTGAAATTAACCGTAGCTCCTCCTTGGACGTCTATGTATGCCCTGCCATTCAAATAAACTGCACCTGAGAATGTTAATGTCGAACCAGGCAATACAATAAAGTTGCCATTATCAATATTTGTCCCACAAGAAATCACTACATTTCCGGAGATAAAAATCATCCTAGTGGAGACTCCACTTACAAGAAAATTAGCATCAGAAGAAGTTAAAGGTCCCTTTACTAACCAATTACCGGCCGTTCTCATGGTCAACGCCGCTTGCCACCAATTAGAAGTAGAGGAATTAAATGTTCCATCATAACTTGCCGGAACAGGAGTTTGCGCGGGAACCGACGGCGCAGCTTTGTACATTGCCTTTGTCATTGCAGATGAGGCAGATGTAACAGCATAAGCTTTTGTGCCGCTTACAATATATTTATAAAACTTTGACACGCCTGTCGGTAGCTTAGCCCAGACAAACAAAGTATCTATGCCAGCTGGCAGGTCTATGGTAGTGGAGTAAGGTTTGCCTGTATATGCGGCACCCTCGCTTAACATAAATTTAGAAACGTACAGCGGCTTGCTGTAAATTTTAATGGTTGTAGCATACCCTTGATATGCCGTCTCTACGGCAGGTGTTGGAACACTGACAGATACCGGGGTGGTAGTCTTCCAGTCAAAACTACTGATGACTGGATCTGTTCCCTCTATATTGTTCTTCACGCAAGAAGAAAATATAAAGCACACACCTATGAACAACAACAAAATCTTCTTCATATTTTTTTATTTTTAAATTTTTCAATAATAAATATCACTATATATTGCATAATTAGTATGCAATGTTCAGCTGTATGTTAATTATTTAACCTCTTTAACAATAGAGCCTGCAACAATATTAGCTACCAGCGCTCTTGTACGTACAAGGGAACCGGTATCATGAGGATGGACCCTGTTAGTAAGCAAAATTACAGCTGTCTTTGATTCTGGATCTATCACTATTGAAGTTCCGGTATAGCCTGTATGTCCGTAAGTTACACGCGGAGTAAACAAATTTCCAAGATTAGATGAATAATCTGACCAGTTATCCCAGCCAAGTGAACGGCCAAGACTGTCAACCTGTTGAGGAACCGTTGTCATTGCCTTTACGGTCATTTCACCGAGAATTCTCCTGCCACCATATTCTCCTCCATTCATTAAAGCCGCTGCCAAAAGCGCCAAATCTTCTGCAGATGAGAAGACTCCTGCGTTTCCGGAATTGCCTTTCCCTATCAAACGAGCCAGCGGATCATGCACAACTCCAAGAAGTACGCTTCCATCAGGCTGTTTCTCCGTTGGTGCTACCAATTCCATTATTTCCGTTTTCTTTTGAGCTGCAGGAGAGTAAGTTGTATACTCCATCCCCAATTTGTCAAACACATTATGTTGAGCATAATCACAAAGTTTTTGCTTTGTGATGTTTTGTAAAATATTCTGTAATGTTATGAAATTCAAGCAGCTGTATTGGAATTTGGTTGTAGGCTTAAAATCTCTCTTGCAATGAGCAATCCAATCTATCAGACTCTCCGGATCATAATTTCCGTATTTCTCATAAATGATACTTGGGTTTACATAAGCCGGAAGTCCGCTGGAATGAGTCATCAAATCAATTATCCTGATATCAGTCTTCTCTCCTGTTACCGAATCTACATAAGGCTCATAACCTGGTATATACATGCTTACTTTGTCCGTCAGTCTAAACTGCCCGGTCTCCAATAACTGCATCATAGATATGGCAGTGCCCACAGACTTACTGCAAGAGGCCATATCAAAAACAGTATTGGTTGTCATCTGCTCCTTTTTAGGATAGACTGATTTATATCCGTATGCTTTCAGGTATACTATCTTATTTTTTCTCACAACGGCAATTACCGCACCCGGTATGATTGTATCATTAATTGCCTGATTAATAACCTGATCCACTCTTGAAAGACGAACAGGATCCATTCCCATCTGAGCAGGCGTGGACATATCTAGACGTTGAGGTTGCGCAAAAGAAACCGTAACTAGAAAAAGTGAAACCGTAAAAAGTAAAATTCTTTTCATTTCAAATTGAAAGTATATTAACCGTTATTGAAAGTAAAATTTATTGTAACTGCCTAAAAAGCACAGCACTCTGTTTGCAGCAAATATATAAAAAATGCTCTGTAAAAGCAACTTATTTAGAATTATTCCATAATAGCGCTTGCAACAACATTTGCTATAAGACAACTATTTCTTACAGTGCCACCCCCGTCATGCGGATGCACTCTATGGGCAAGAATAATAACTGCAGTCTTTGTGACCGGATCAATAGCTATGGATGTTCCGGTATATCCGGAATGTCCAAATGTCACATAAGGAGTGAAAAAGTTTCCAAGCTGTGAGGAATACGGGGAGTAATTGTCCCATCCAAGAGAACGGCCAAGCTGTTTGACACTGTCGGGAACTCTAGTCATAGTCTTAACTGTTTGAGGACTTAAAATCCTTCTGCCACCATAAGATCCCCCGTTCATCAACGCAGCTGCAAGAAGCGCTAAATCCTCTGCAGATGAGAATACTCCGGCATTACCGGAATTTCCTTTTCCAATAATTCTTGCAAGCGGGTCATGAACTTCTCCAAGAAGACAAGTGCTGTCTGGCTGAATTGCCGTTGGAGCAACAAGTTTCATGATTGCAGTTTTATTCTGAAGTTTAGGACTATACGTGGTATGCTCCATGCCCAGCTTGTCAAAAACATTTTTTTGAGCATAATCACAAAGTTTCTGTCCTGTAATATTTTGGAGCACATTCTGTAATGTAATAAAATTCAGACAACTATACTGAAATTTCTCTCCCGGTTTAAAATCTCTTTTGCAATGCGCAATCCAATCTATCAGACTCTTTGGATCATCATTCCCGTATTTTTCCTCTATTTCAGAAGGATTCACATAAGCAGGAAGGCCGCTGGAATGCGTAAGCAAATCCATAATGGTAATATCTATTTTTTCTCCTGTTGCAGGATCTACATAAGGCTGATAATCAGGAATAAATCTGTTTACATTATCATTAAGTTTAATATATCCTTTCTCCATCAATTGCATGATGCAAATTGCAGTAGAAACTGATTTGCTGCATGATGCCATGTCAAAAACAGTATTGGTTGTCATTGGCGTAACTGTTGGATATACAGACTTATGGCCAAAAGCCTTAAGATAGACTATCTTGTCTCCTCTAACAATTGCAACTACTCCGCCAGGTATGTCCTTTGCTTTAACTGCCTGATTCATAATCGTATCCACGCGTGCAAGTTTTGCGGCATTCATACCTGCCTGAGCGGGAGCAACGTGCTTCAAATATTGAGGTTGTGCATAAATTGCTGCAGATAAAGCAAATGCGGCAATCATTAGAATAAATTTTTTCATAGGTATAATTTTCTTTTTAATCATCATTCAGATAAAAATGCAAAATTTCATGCAAGTAAAGCACAAAAAACAACTTTGCCTCGCGACAGTATAATACTGTTGCGAGGCAAAGTTACTACATCAATCCCCTGGTTATGCTTCCGGTTTTGGGGCTCTAGGAGCTCTAGGATTTCTTGGTCTGTCACTTCTTTCACCTCTGTCATTTCTGTCTCCGCGAGATCTGCGATCTCCTCTGTCTCCGCGAGGGCCTCTTCCTCTGCGATCATCTCCGCCGCGTCCGCCTGCATTACGTCTATCATTTGCACTTACGCCAGCATTAGGAGACAGGTCTTTCTTTCCGTAAACTTCACCATTGCAAACCCATACTTTAATCCCCAGCAGGCCGACTTTTGTGTTTGCCTCTGCAAGCGCATAGTCAATATCTGCACGGAAAGTATGAAGAGGAGTTCTTCCCTCTTTGAACATCTCAGTTCTAGCCATTTCAGCTCCGCCAAGACGTCCGCTGATAAGAACCTTAATTCCCTCAGCACCAAGTCTCATTGTAGTTGCCACAGCCATTTTGATAGCTCTTCTGTAGGAAACTCTTCCTTCTACCTGACGGGCAATACTGTTAGCAATAATATTAGCATCAATCTCAGGATGTTTAACCTCAAAGATATTAATTTGAACTTCTTTATTGGAAATCTTCTTTAACTCTTCTTTAAGCTTATCCACCTCAGCACCGCCCTTGCCAATAATGACTCCGGGTTTTGCTGTATGTATTGTTACAGTTATCAGTTTTAGGGTTCTCTCAATGACAATCTTAGAAATACTTGCATTAGCCAATCTGGCTGTCAAATACTTGCGAATTTTATCATCTTCTAGAATCTTAGCAGCGTAATCATCGCCGCCGTACCAGTTGGAATCCCAACCGCGAATAATTCCAAGTCTGTTGCTAATTGGATTTGTTTTCTGTCCCATATTACTTTTCCTCCGCCTTTACAGCAGCTTTCTTTACAGCAGGTTTCTTTACTGTTGTCTTAGCTGCCGGTTTTGCAACCGGTTTTGCTGCAGCCTTTTTTGCAGCGGTCTTATTAACTTTTTCTGCTGTCTCTTTAACAGCCTTTTTATCAAGTATAATGGTAACGTGATTTGAACGTTTTCTTACTCTTGCAGCTCTGCCCTGAGGAGCAGTTCTGATTCTCTTAAGCGTACGTCCTTGTCCAACCATAATAGATTTGACAATCACACTCCCGTTATCAAGCTCTTTTCTGTCAGCTTCATTTTTGCTCTCCCAATTTGTAATTGCACTCTTAAGAAGTTTAGCAAGTTTTGTGGAAGCCTCTTTCTTTGAATACTTTAGAAGATCCAATGCTCTGTTGACTTCAACGCCTCTGATAGTATCCGCTACATAGCGCATCTTGCGGGGAGAAGTGGGTACATCATTCAGCTTTGCAACAGCTGTCTCTGTTTTTATAGCTTTCTGGCGCTCGGCCATTAGTCTTTTTCTTTTTCCCATATTAATGTCTTTTTAATCATTAATTACTTAGCAGCGGGTTTTGCTGCGGGAGCTGCAGGTGCCGCACCCGAAGCAGGTTTAGCTGCATGTGCTGCTGCTCTGGATGGAGCTGCTGCTGCGGCTGCTTCATTGTGATTGCCGCTATGCCCTCTGAATGTGCGAGTTGGAGCAAATTCACCAAGCTTGTGACCTACCATGTTTTCTGTAACGTAAACGGGAATAAACTTGTTTCCGTTATGAACGGCTACTGTATGACCCACAAAATCTGGAGATATCATACTTGCTCTTGACCATGTTTTTACAACCTCTTTCTTGGTAGATTTATTCATAGCAAGAATTCTCTTTTCTAGAGAGGCCTCAATATATGGACCTTTTTTAATTGAACGACTCATAATCTCTAATCAGTTTTATTCCGTTACTTTTTCCTTCTTTCAATAATAAACTTCTTAGAAGTCTTCTTAGGGTTCCTTGTCTTGTAACCCTTTGCAGGAATACCCTTTCTACTTCTAGGATGTCCTCCTGAGGCACGTCCTTCACCACCACCCATAGGGTGATCAACCGGGTTCATAACAACGCCTCTGTTTCTTGGTCTTACTCCCAGCCATCTCTTGCGTCCTGCTTTTCCGTGGGACTCCAAATTGTGATCGGCGTTTGAAACAATACCAACTGTGGCTCTGCAAGTCACAAGAACCATTCTTGTCTCGCCTGAAGGCAATTTAAGAATTGCATGATTTCCTTCCCTTGCAATTATTTGAGCATAACATCCTGCACTGCGGGCCATTGCGGCTCCCTGTCCAGGGATAAGCTCAATATTATGAAGGTTTGTTCCAAGAGGGACCTCAGAAAGAAGAACTGTATTACCAACCTCGGGTGCAACGCCGGGACCAGAAGCAATATTCTGCCCAACCTTTAAACCCTTAGGCGCAATAATGTAACGTTTCTCTCCATCTTCATATACCACAAGTGCAATTCTTGCGCTGCGGTTTGGATCATATTCAATTGTCTTGACGGTTGCCTTGTAGTTATCCTTGTTTCTAAGGAAATCTACAATACGGTACATCTGTTTATGACCGCCGCCAATGTAACGCATTGTCATCTTACCCTCATTGTTACGGCCGCCTGAGCTTTTCTTTGGTGCAAGCAGGGACTTCTCCGGAACGTTGCAAGTGATATCATCAAATGCGCTGATTATCTTATGTCTAGTACCGGGTGTTACCGGTTTAAATTTACGTACTGCCATCTCTAAATGTTGCTATAGAAATCAATCTTATCCTCACCGGCTAGAGTAACGTAAGCTTTCTTATACTTATTTGCTCTGCCTGATAATAGACCCGCTTTTGTAAAGCGGCTCTTTGCCTTACCATGGTAATTAACTGTATTTACTTCTTTTACAGTTACACCGTATCTCTCTTCAACAGCTTTTCTAATTTCAATCTTGTTAGCGCTGCTGTCTACTATGAAACCATAACGGCTCAACTTATCTCCCTGTGCCGTCATCTTTTCCGTTACTATCGGCTTTACTAAAATTCCCATAATTGCTTAGATATTAACGTTTGTATTCTACTTTAAGAGAATTCTGAGCGCCGTCTACAAATACGACTGAATATGCACGCATGATATCGTACGTATTAATGGTATTAGGGGTTGCTACTTTTACATTCTCCAAATTGCGTGAAGACAAGCAAATGTTGTCTGATGACTCCGGAACTATAAAAAGAACTCTGCGAGGATTAATTTTAAGATCTTTAATCATCTGCACAAATTCCTTTGTCTTAGGAGCTTCCATAGTGAAAGGCTCTACAACTGTAACAGCAGATTCCTTTACCTTATAAGAAAGGGCAGAGAAACGTGCAAGTTGTTTTACCTTCTTGTTCAACTTAAAATCATAGTCTCTTGGATTCGGGCCGTGAGCTCTTCCTCCGCCAACATAGATATTAGACTTGATGGAACCGTGACGTGCGCCGCCGCTTCCTTTCTGTCTTAGAATTTTCTTTGTGCTGAATGCAACTTCACTTCTGTCTTTTGTCTTGCTTGTGCCTTGTCTGCGATCAGCCAAGTACTGCTTAACATCCAGATAGATAGCATGATCGTTTGGCTCAATTCCAAACACTGCATCATCCAGCGTTACCTTTTTTCCGGTATCTGTTCCGTCTTTTTTTAATAATGCTAATTCCATAGAACTATCCCTCCACAATTACATAAGAACCGGAAGCTCCCGGTATAGAACCTTTAACCAATAGCAGATTGTTTTCAGGAATGACTTTGATAACTTTAAGATTTAAAATCTTAACTCTCTCTGCACCCATGTGTCCTGCCAATCTCTTACCTTTGAACACTCTAGAAGGCCATGAAGATGCGCCCATTGAACCGGGTGCTCTTAGCCTGTCGTCTTGGCCATGTGTCTGACCACCGACTCCGGCAAATCCATAACGTTTCACAACGCCCTGAAATCCTTTACCTTTAGAAATTCCGGTAACATCAACCCAAGTATCAGCATCTTTGAAAACATCTGATACATTGATAGAATCACCTAGCTTAAGCTCATTTGAGTAATCATTCTCAAATTCAACAAGCTTACGCTTAGGAGTGGTATTTGCCTTTTTAAAGTGCCCCATAAGAGGGGCGCTGGTGTGTTTCTCTTTTTTCTCGTCATAGGCAAGTTGTACAGCGCAATAACCATCTTTTTCTTCTGTACGAATTTGCGTAACAACACACGGACCAGCTTCAATAACGGTGCATGGAATATTCTTTCCATCAGCCCCGAAAACGGATGTCATTCCGATTTTTTTGCCAATTAATCCAGGCATTGGTTGTTAATTGTAATTAAATTAAACATAAACCGCATAGCCAACTTACTTCTGTTGCAAACAGTTGGATACGGCTCCCTGGGAATTTTTCCGAGGGGGTGCAAAGGTAACATTATTTGCTGAAAAGGCAAATTTTTTTTGCAGAAAAGCCTGTTAATCACATTAAAAAGTATCACGACAAGCCCTGCATGCGGTCCGGAAGGGTTATTTTGCCCAGCTGTGTATTGAGATAACCCTGCCGCTGGGCTCATTCATATTTTTAAATGAGGCATCCCATGCAAGAGCTTCCTCAGTGCTGCAGGCAACGGATGGAACAGATGGAACTGTCTTTGCTGCTGTTTGAGAAGGGAAGCATTCCTCAAAGATATTTCTGTAATAATATTCTTCTTTGTTGCGCGGAGGATTTATTGGGAATCTCTGAGCGGCCCTGCTCATCTCGGCATCAGTTACTGCTTTTGAGGTAATATCTCTTAGAGTATCTATCCAATTATAACCAACCCCATCAGAAAATTGCTCCTTTTGTCTCCATGCAATTTCCTCAGGCAACATATCTTCAAATGCTTTTCTCAAAATCCATTTCTCCATCCCAGGATTCTTTACACTATCGAGATCTTTTACATATTGTGCATTCCCATTCTTCTCATTAACAACCATTTTTAGGCGAGGATTAATACTCATTGCAACATCCATAAATTCCTTATCCAAAAATGGAACACGTCCTTCAACGCCCCACGCACACAAAGATTTATTTGCGCGCAAACAATCATAAAGATGCAAACGGGAAATTTTTCTAATACACTCTTCATGAAATTCTTTTGGAGCCGGAGCCTTGTGAAAATAAAGATAGCCGCCAAAAATTTCATCGGAACCTTCTCCGCTAAGTACCATTTTTATACCCATTGATTTAATTACTCTGGCCAATAAATACATTGGTGTTGAGGCTCTTACTGTTGTCACATCATAAGTCTCCACATGGTAAATAACATCTCTCAAAGCGTCCAGTCCCTCTTGAATCGTATAATTAATTTCATGATGAACAGTTCCTATATAGTCTGCGACTTTCTTTGCGGCAGCCAAATCCGGTGCTCCCTTCAATCCAATTGCAAAGGAGTGAAGCTGCGGCCACCAGGCTTCCTGCGTGTCTCCGCTCTCAACTCTTCTTGCAGAAAATTTCTTTGCAATTGCAGAAATTATAGAACTGTCTAAGCCTCCCGACAGTAAAACACCATATGGGACATCGGACATCAGCTGTCTTTTAACAGCGGCCTCCAATGCTACCCTTAATTCTTTTGCAACAGCCTCTGTGTCAATGGGCTTATCCTTTACGGCATCGTAATTCACCCACCCATTATTATACCATTTAGTCATCTTTTTATCTCTGCTGCAATAATAATATCCCGGCAGAAAATGTTCAATTGATGAGCACACACCCTCAAGCGCCTTTAGCTCAGAGGCAACGTAAAATTGCCCCGCATTATCATAACCTGTATATAAAGGGATTACGCCAATGGAATCTCTTGCTATCAGATATAAATCTTTTTCAGAATCATAAAGTGCAAAAGCAAATATTCCGCTAAGATCATTCAAAAAATTCACCCCCTTCTCTCTGTACAAAGCAAGAATGACCTCACAATCAGAGTTTGTGAGAAACTCATATTTTCCCTCAAATTCTTTTCTGATTTCCTGATGGTTATATATTTCTCCATTTACGGCAAGCGCAACTTTTCCGTCCTTTGTAAGCAACGGCTGTTTTCCGCTCTGAGGATCAATGATTGACAATCTTTCATGAGAAAGAATACATTTTTTGCTGCAATAAATTCCGGACCAGTCAGGACCGCGATGCCTGATTTTTTTTGACATTTTTAGTGTCTGCTCTCTTAATTTATTACTCTCTTTAACTTGGTCTATATCAAAGACTCCTACAAATCCGCACATAGTATTTAGACTTTAATGGTTACAATTTGAAATGCGAAGGTACTAAATAGTGGCGCGCACAAAAAAGCTCCCGACAGAAAATTAACCTGTCGGGAGCAAATATTAACAAATTGTTGCTTCTGCTCTTAAAGCTGAAGCATTACAACTATTTATTTAAGGCTGTTGAAACATCTACGGCTACTGCTACCGTGGCACCAACCATTGGATTGTTGCCCATTCCAAGAAATCCCATCATCTCTACGTGAGCCGGAACTGATGAAGAACCTGCAAATTGAGCATCGCTGTGCATACGACCCATAGTATCTGTCATTCCGTAACTTGCGGGACCTGCAGCCATGTTATCAGGATGCAATGTTCTGCCTGTGCCGCCGCCGCTGGCTACTGAAAAATATTTCTTTCCCTTCTCTACGCACTCCTTCTTATATGTTCCTGCAACCGGATGCTGGAATCTTGTAGGATTTGTGGAATTTCCTGTAATAGAAACATCTACCCCCTCTTTCCACATAATTGCAACACCCTCTCTTACATCATCGGCACCATAGCATTTAACCTTTGAGCGGTTGCCCTCTGAATATTTAATCTCTCTAACGACCTTAAGCTCAGAGGTAAAATAATTAAATTCTGTCTGAACATAGGTAAAGCCGTTGATTCTGGAAATAATTTGAGCGGCATCCTTTCCAAGTCCGTTAAGAATACAATGAAGAGGCTCATTTCTGACTTTATTAGCTTTATCCGCAATTTTAATTGCGCCCTCTGCGGCTGCAAAACTCTCATGGCCAGCTAGAAAGCAGAAACATTTTGTCTCCTCTCTCAGCAAACGTGCTGCAAGATTTCCATGACCAAGACCAACTTTTCTGTCATCAGCAACAGATCCGGGAATACAGAAAGATTGAAGTCCCTCTCCTATAGCCTCGGCAGCCTCCGGAGCACCCTTACATCCTCTCTTTAAAGCAATTGCAGCTCCAACTACATAAGCCCACTTTGCATTTTCAAAACAAATCGGCTGGGTTTCCTCGACTGTATTATAAGGATCCACACCGTATTTATCGCAGATTGCATTTGCCTCCTCTATATCCTTGATACCGTTGGCATTCAATGCAGCAAGCACTTGCTTCATTCTGCGCTCCTGACTCTCAAAATTTACTTTTCTAATCATAATCTCTCCTCCTTATTCTTTACGTGGGTCTATATACTTAACAGCTCCGTCCTCTTTTGCAAAACGTCCGTGAGGAGTTGTCTCTTTCTTAAGCGCCTCATTGGCATCCATTCCCTTCTTTACATCCTCCATAAATTTGCCAAGATTTACTGTCTCATATCCTATGATTTCATCATTCTTATCAAGGGCCACTCTGTTAACATAGCCCTCCGTAAGCTGCAGATATCTAGGACCTTTCTTTAAAGTGCCATACATAGTAGCAACCTGGCTTGTAAGACCTTTGCCAAGATCCTCAAGGCCCGCGCCAATTACAAGACCGCCCTCAGAAAAAGCTGACTGGCTGCGGCCATAAACTATCTGCAAGAAAAGTTCTCTCATTGCAGTATTAATGGCATCACAAACAAGGTCTGTATTTAAGGCCTCAAGTATTGTCTTGCCGCTAAGAATTTCTGCCGCCATTGCAGCAGAGTGAGTCATACCGCTGCATCCAATTGTCTCAATAAGCGCCTCCTGAATAACTCCGTCTTTAATATTAAGACTAAGCTTGCAAGCGCCCTGCTGAGGGGCGCACCAGCCCACTCCGTGAGTCATGCCGGAGATATCCTTTATCTCTCTGGCTTTCACCCATTTTCCCTCTTCCGGTATGGGTGCGGGGCCGTGGTTAGGACCCTTCTTTACAACACACATGTGTTCAACTTCTGTAGAATAAATCATATTTAATTTATTAAATGTTGTTATTAATTTTCTTTAGAATTTTACGCTGCGCACTACTCAATACTCCAATCCGTCCCGCCGTCTTTATTATCTTTTACCTTGATGCCCAACTTGTTAAGAGTTTCACGTATGACATCGCTCTTTGCCCAATCCTTTTTCTCTCTTGCCTCTTTTCTCTCTGCAAGCACCAAATCCATAAGGCCATCTACAACTTTTGTTCCGCCATTTCCGGCAGTGATCTCATCTTCATCTTTAAGCCCAAGAACACCCATGGCAACCTCAGAAAATATTTTCTCCAGCAGCTCTTTCTCTTTATTCCCGACAGTTATTGTTCCGTCTTTTGCCTGATTCACAATCTTAACTGCCTCAAATAGATATGAAAGTGCAACAGGCGTATTTAAATCATCGCACAAGGCATCATACATATTATTGTACAACTCTTCTATCTGCTGCATCAATGTTTTTTTCTCTTCTAATTTTCCGTTGATGGAAACATTATTGTTTTTATTCTCTTCAGGAGCGGAAGCCGATTCTTTAAGAGATTTAACATCCTTTGCCGCCTGTATCATTCTCTTATATCCTTTCTCCGCAGCCAGAAGCGCTTCATTGCTGAAATCCAGCGTTCCGCGATACTGAGCCTGAAGGATAAAGAACCTGATAGTCATTGGAGTATAGGCTTGAGTCAACAACTTATGGGTACCGGTAAACAGTTCATTAAGCGTAATGAAATTACCAAGAGACTTCCCCATTTTTTGTCCATTAATGGTAATCATATTATTATGCATCCAGTAATGAACTCCACCGGTTCCGCGTTCCGCTTTATTTTGAGCAATTTCACATTCATGGTGAGGGAACATTAAATCCATTCCGCCGCCATGTATATCAAACTCCTTTCCCAAATATTTTTCTCCCATTGCAGAACACTCAAGATGCCATCCTGGAAAACCGTCGCTCCAAGGAGAAGGCCACCTCATAATATGCTCAGGCTGAGCCTTTTTCCACAAAGCAAAATCTGCGGGACTCCGTTTTTCATCTTGACCGTCAAGTGTTCTTGTATTAGTCATCATGTCATCTAAATTTCTCCCGCTCAACTCTCCATAATGGTATTTCTTATTGTATGCGGCAACATCAAAATAAACGGAACCATTTGTTATATAGGCAAATCCGTTCTCAATGATTTTTTTGATAAGCTCTATCTGCTCAATGATATGACCGGAGGCATGCGGCTCAATACTTGGAGGAAAATTGTTAAGCCTGTCCATTGCGTGATGAAAACTAATTGTATAAGTTTGTGCAATTTCCATTGGTTCAAGCTCTTCCAAACGCGCCTTCTTTTCTATCTTATCCTCTCCGCTGTCACTGTCATGTTCCAAATGTCCTACATCCGTAATATTTCTTACGTAACGTACTTTGTATCCCAGCTGTTTGAACAATCTTACAAGAACGTCAAACGTTACCCCTGGTCTTGCATGTCCAAGATGAGGTTCACCGTAAACTGTTGGTCCGCAAACATATAGGCCAACTCTTCCAGAAGTGATCGGAACAAATTTCTCTTTTTTTCTGGTTAATGTGTTATAAATCTGGATATCTCTAGTCATAAAAATCCCCCGTTTTTTATCCGCCGGCAAGCGGCAGAAATCAGACAGGGGCAAATTTAAACAAATAAAATAATATGAAGAGAGGTGCGGGCTATATTAGAGAGCCCGCATCCCCTACGCGTTGTACAGCTGACGTATCCATACTTGTGCCAATATGCTCAGATGTCACCGCAAACGGGTCCGGCGATTCTGCAAACGGGTCCGACGGTACCGCGCCCGGATCAAAATGCGCCGCAGGAGCCGGAGACGCAATAGCCATGCGCAAGGCCACAATCTCCGTAACATACTTATCCTCGCCGGTTTTAGCCTTAAATTTTGAATATTTAAGTTTGCCTGTGATTTCTACAAAAGAGCCCTTCTTAATTGTAATAAAATCGGGCATGCTTTTGGCTGCCCACGCTACAATGTTGTGCCAGGTTGTTTCCTCCTTGTACTGGCCATCCTTCCCCTTAAATGCCTCATGAGTTGCAACTGAAAATCTTACAACCTGCGCACCGCTTTCCAGATTTGTAATCTTAGGCTCCGCACCAACATTGCCTTTAATTTCTACTTTGTTTAAAGATCTTTCCATGGTTAATTGTTTAAAGTTTAATATGTAGCACAAAGTAAAGAGTATCAATCTATAATAACCATATTATAGATGAATAAAAACGGATAAAAAATCCGGAATTGTAAAAATTTTTACAATAACATAATGTTTTGATCAATTGGCATACTGTCAAATATTTCATGTATTACATTAGCAAATTTGATAAAAACAATCATGCAACAAAGCAATAAACCTTTTCAACAAGAAAAGAGATGTCCTGTATGCGGAAAGACAATTATTGGACGCAGCGATAAAATCTTTTGCTGTGACGACTGCAGAATTTACTACAACAACGGAAAAATGAAAGAAAATTTCCACAACGCAGAGAATTACAATATCCTAAAAAAAATTGAGAAAAACTGCCGTTATCTGTCGGGAATAAATACTACCTTTTTGCTAAAAATAATATTGTCCATAACTGTTATATGTAAAATAATGACTACTTTCGCAAAGCAAAAAGTGAGACAATGAAAAGATTATACACAGTAGCTGCTTTGGTTATATTTGCAATGTCTTTGACCTCTTGCGTTGAGAGTTCCAGCAAGTACAAGGCCCTGCAGGCCCAGCTGGATTCTTTGCAGGGGAACTACGGCACGCAAAAGAATCAGCTGGATGAGGTTTTTGGAACCCTTAATGAAGTTGAGGCGGGCCTTAAGTCTATACGCGAGACCGAGAATATTTTAACGGTTCAGGAGCAGGAGGGCATCACAACTCCTAAAAATAACACAGAGCAAATTCAATCAGACATTGCCGCCGTACAATCTGCAATTCAAGAGTATAAGAATAAAATCAAACAGCTTAAAAATGATAATAGCATTCAATCCATTGAATTCAAAAAGAGGCTTAACGCTATTCAGAAAGAGCTGGATGAGAAATCAGAGATGATTGATAACTTATCTAAGCAGTTACAGAACAAGGACTTGCAGCTTGCAGAGAAGACAAATCAAGTCGAATCTCTGGACCAGGCCGTCTCTGATTTGAAGAACGACATCACAAAGCTGAATACAGAAGGGGGAGAAATGAAGGAGAAGATATCTTCTCAGGATAAACAGATTTATGCTGCATATTATATAGTTGGGACCAAAGATGAATTGATTAATGTGGGAGTTCTTACAAGAGGCGGATTATTCAAATCTTCTAAGATTTCTTATCAGGCGGAAAAGAACGCTTTCATTAAAATTGATTACAGAGAAATTTCCACTATCAACACAAATGCACAGAGGGCCAAGGTTATTTCCAATCATCCAAAGGGCACATATTCTATTGACAACATCAATGGAGAGGCTGTGCTTACAATCTCTAATCCGGCAGACTTCTGGGAGCAGACAAAGTATCTTGTTATTCAAGTTCAATAAGTTTATTATGAATCTTTTATGTCCCGATGGAATCTGTCGGGATTAGAAAAAATTATATATGGAAAATCCTTTATTGTCCGCGTCAAAATATAGATACGGCGCACCTGCGTTTGACAAAATAAAAGAAGATGATTACCTGCCTGCATTTAAAGTTGCCTTGGCAGAGGGGAAAAAGGAGATTGATGAAATCATCAACAATCCAGAGGCCCCCACGTTTGAGAATACTATAGAGGCTCTTGAGTACGCCGGGGAAAAGCTTGATGATGTTTCAAGCATTTTCTTTAACATGAATGAATGCATGGCATCGGACAAGATGCAGAAAATTGCAGAGACCATTTCTCCGGAACTTACTCAGTATGGTCTTTACATTTTATTGAATGAGAAGCTTTTCAAAAGAATTAAAACGGTTTATTCTAAAAGGGCAAAACTTAAGCTGGACAAAGAGCAGAAGAGATTGCTGGAAAAGAAATACAAAGCCTTTGTAGAAAACGGAGCAAACTTAAAACCTGCGGCAAAAAAAGAGTATTCAAAATATCTTCAAGAGTTAAATCTGCTGTCACTTAAGTTTGGCAAAAACGTACTTGATGCTACAAATGAATTCAAACTTCATTTAACGAATAAAGCTGATTTGGAGGGACTTCCGCAATACGTTATTGAGGCGGGTGAGGCAACTGCAAATGAATTTAAGCTTAAAGGATGGGTTTATACTCTGCAATTTCCTAGTATGTCTCCCTTCATGAAATACAGTGCAAATAGAGATTTGCGGGAGAAATTATGGAGAGCCAGCAGCACAAGATGTATTGGCGGAAAATTTGATAATCAGGATATTATTAAAAAGATGGTTGCACTCCGCATCAAAGTTGCAAAGCTGTTGGGCTATAAAACATTTGCAGCCTGCGCTCTAAAAAACAGGATGGCAAAGAATACAAAGACTGTTGAACATTTTCTAAATGATTTGTTAAAACGTTCTATGCCTTATGCAAAAAGAGATGTGCAGACAATAGAAGAATTTGCTGCAAAACAGGGATTTAAAGGCAAGTTGCAACCATGGGATTTTGCTTACTGGGCAGAAAAGCTTAGAGTTAAAAAGTTTGCAATTGATGATAATCTCTTGAAGCCATACTTCAAATTGGAGAATGTACAAAAAGCGGTTTTCCTTTTAGCTAACAAATTGTACGGCCTTAACTTTACGGAGGCAAAGGACATTCCGGGTTATCATCCAGATGTAAAAGTCTATGATGTAACAGATTCCAAGAGGAGACACATGGCATTGTTCTATTCAGATTTTTATCCGCGCAACAATAAAAAAGGCGGAGCGTGGATGACAAACTTCCGGGAGCAAAGTTTTTCCAGAGAAGGCACAGAGAGAAGACCTTTTGTCTCCATCGTGTGCAACTTCACAAAGCCTACAGCCAAAGACCCGTCATTATTAACCTTTTATGAGGTTACTACAATATTGCATGAATTTGGTCACGCACTTAACGGAATGTTGGCGGAAGGAAAATATTCTTCACTTTCCGGCACAAATGTCGCAACGGATTTTGTTGAACTTCCTTCTCAAATTATGGAGAATTGGGCTGCTCAAAGAGAGTATCTTTCTTTGTGGGCGAAGCATTATAAAACGGGAGATGTTATTCCGCAAGAGCTTATCAATAAGATTATTAAGTCAAAGAATTTTAACAGCGGCTATGCAAGCGTGCGCCAGCTGACCTTTGGAATTTGCGATATGGCATGGCACACTTTAACATCTGCACCAAAAGGCAACGTTGTTACCTTTGAAGAGAATGCCACAAAAAAATGCGCTGTTATGCCTCATGTTAAAGGGACTGCTTTCTGCCCCGCCTTCACTCATATTTTTGCCGGCGGGTATTCTGCCGGATACTACTCTTATAAATGGGCGGAAGTTCTTGAGGCAGATGCATTTGAGCTGTTTAAACAAAAAGGTGTTTTTAATAAACAAGTTGCTGAAAGTTTCCGGAAAAATATATTATCAAAGGGCAACATAGAGGATGCTGATGTTCTGTATCGCAGATTCCGCGGAAGAGATCCAAAACCGGAGCCTCTTATGCGTGCGCTTGGAATGGGAAGAAAATTAAAAAATTAACTATCGAGAATAAAATAAAACATCATGATAAAAAACAGCTGTAGATTTTTATGTGTTGTTTCAATGATTGTTTCTATTATCTCTTGCGGAAATAATTCAAAAAATTCACCCTTTAAATTTGATCCAAAAGCACCTGTAAAGCAAGTGGTTGTGGTAACTGACTTTGGCAGAGATGTGGATGACGCCCAGGCTCTTGCATGGCTTGCCGACTGCAAGAACATTAACATTGCCGGCATTATTACAACGGGCGATATCCCGGCTCCAAGAGCAATAAGCGCCAGGCTGTTTCTAAATCTTTTTGGAGTAAATGCCCCAATTGCATATCCCGACAGTATCAGTCTTGCAAAACAAGCTGAGTATTTGAAGCGGACGGAAATTGACGGAAGAGGCTATGAACTTACGCTGGAACGCTATCTTATAAACTTATCTCAAAGCGCAATTATTATCAACTCAAAACATTTTACAAAACGCATTCAGTCTCCCTCAGCACTTCTGGATAGCGTATGTAAAAAATATCCTGGTGAAGTTACATTGCTTGTATTGGCTCCGGCCCAGTATATTTTTATTGACTCCACAAATTACAACCTTAAAGAGATTGTTGTGCAGGGACTTATAAGCAAACTGCAAACCGGAGAGAGCATTGATGATATTCTTGTTCCCGATTACAGTTCATACAATTTTCGCTCAGACTCTACTGCGGCAAAAGCACTGCTCTCTCTGCAAGACAAAGTTCCTTTTACTTTCATTGGAAAAGGGGCGGCCTATGCATCCCCAATCACACCAAGACTTGGCAAAAAATTGGAGAAGAAAGGGTTTAAATATCCCGTTGCAAAACTTAGCAAGGACAACTTGAGCGCCGTTACAAACTACATCAGACAAGACAGAGAACTTGGATTGAGAAGTTTCCTTGCACGCGACAAGGAGACTTTTTATAAAATATTCAATATCAGCAATTCTATTTCCATCGGGAAAGCAATTGACAAAATGAAAGTTTACAATTATCCTTATGACTTGCTTGCAGCAATTTATGTTTCAAATCCGGAAGTTTTCAAACCAACAGAAATAAAACTTGCAAAACAAACTCACAGGATTGTAAACTCAGAACAAGAAATAAAGGATAAAAAATTCTTGAGGTATATCATAAAGTAATTGTCCGGATCAGTCCGGATCAGTCCGGATCAGTCCGGATCAGTCCGGATCCATACCCGTATATAGCTCTTATTTAATTTATTATATAGTTAAGGTTATACTTTTAGAGTAATTATTTCATTAAGGTTTGTAGTGTAATTTTTTGAGAGATGCTCTCTGCGCATTTGCCATTTTTCAGCTGCGTCACCAGAGGTTGTAGCATTCCCCTGCACCGCAAGGTGTAATTTATTGCGCCCGAACTTGCGATTAACGCTATCCAGTAAATTGTTGATATTCTTCATTTTATCATAGCTGCTCTCCACAAAAAGATTCTGCTGTACCTGATTTTCCGGAATAATTCCGCCCAGTATCACCCCGCCTTTTTTATACTGGAAACCGTCGCGAAAAATAGCATCAAGTCCTCTCTTGCATTCTCTTACAATGTCCACCGTACTATTTGTGGCCTCCGGAAATTCAATGGTTGCAGTATTATAGTACTGAGGTAAATCATTGCGGAAAAAATTTGTGGTAATATAAACGGTTACGCTCTCCGCAGCCGAATGCTGAGCCCTCAATTTTTCTGCGCCGGAGGCCGCAAAATTTGAAATTGCAACACCAAGCTGCTCCTTGTCCTTCACCATTTCTCCAAATGAGCGGCTTGTTGTAATACTCTGTTTAACAGAATCTTCCTTAATATCAAAATCTGCCCTTCCGCTTAACTCATCATAAGTCCTCAGTCCGTTTACTCCAAGATTTTTCCTAACCCAATAAGCAGAATGTCTTGTGAAATCATAAGCAGTTTTTATACCGTGCGCAGTCAAAAATTTTGAAAGACGTCTGCCAATCCCCCAAACATCTCCAATCTCCAACAATTTAAGAGCCTTAATTCTTTTCTCATCAGAATCTATATAGCAGTAACCATTATAACCTTTGAAATGTTTTGCAAATCTGTTGGCGGCTTTTGCCAAAGTCATTGTATTTCCAACTCCTACACATACGGGAATACCTGTATATTTTCTCACTTTGTAGACAATTTCTTTTGCCTTATCGTCAATTTGTTCCTTTAACATTCCGGAAAAATTAATGAAAGCCTCATCAATAGAGTAGATTTCTATATCAGGTACAATTGACTGTAAGACAAACATTACCCTGCGGCTCATATCTCCGTACAGAACATAATTAGAAGAACACATCTCCACGGAATGTCCCTTATCTATAAATTCTCTCTGTACATTAAAGGCTGTTGTCCCCATCTTGATTCCCAAATCTTTGGCCTCCTGACTCCTGGAAACAGAACAACCGTCATTATTGGACAAAACAACAACAGCCTTCCCTTCCAGCACAGGATTAAACACCCTCTCGCAAGAGACAAAAAAATTATTGCAGTCCATCACACCAAATATGAGATTCTTCTCTGACACAACTAAACCCCTTAAATAATCAAATCACG
The DNA here is from genome assembly GCA_035403105.1 of Candidatus Egerieousia sp. Taxonomy (GTDB): domain Bacteria; phylum Bacteroidota; class Bacteroidia; order Bacteroidales; family UBA932; genus Egerieousia. The sequence goes on from DAONEN010000003.1 coordinate 19,760, forward strand.
CAAAATGATAAATTTACTTTTTTGTCTGGGATGTTTTGATTTTCCTCCCGACAGAATTTTTTTTGCCGGAATTTTTTTTCTGAACATTTTTTATTGAGTAGGTTACAACTCCCCATATAGCAAAATCATTCTCTTTTGTAACCTTAATAGGCTTATAATTAGGGTTCCCCGGCAAAAGCCATATAATCTCTCCATCTATTTTTACCCTGCTAAGCGTAAATTCGCCATCCACAAAGCATACAGCGATATCCCCGTCGCGAACTTGCAAAGACTTATCAATCACCAAAATATCTTCCTCTTCTATGCTGGCTCCTGTCATAGAACTGCCGCTTACCTTGCCATAAAATGTGGAGGCCGGATTTTTAACCAGCTCGCAGTTTAAATCTATTCCCCCATCGGCAAGCGGTAAAAACACCTCTCCTGAACCCGTTTTGACTTCATTTTTTTTAGTCATTTCATCCATTTAATAATATGCCAATACATTGCTATAGTTATGTTATTTACAGGGTATAAATTTAGCATTTTTGTCTATAATTGAATGATTTTTTTGCCACTCAGATTAAATTTTGTATAATTGCAAAAATAGTGTCCGCAACGCGATTCGTATGAATTGTATCCTCTTCTGTGGAGACGGTTTTTGTAGTTAACTAAATAAGTAAAAAAAAATACTGCCATGAATATAAAAAGAGATACATTGGTTATGCTGAGCGCGCTATTTATTGCCGCGCTTGCAATGAGCAGCTGTGTCAAAAATGAGATCGGCGGCAGCAAGGCCCAAACGCCTGATACTCAAACATTCTCCACAAGTCAAACAGTCTCTGCAACAATAAGTTACAGCGACTCCAACGGAAAAGTACTGTTTCATATCTATGATAGAAATCCATTGGATGAGAATGGCAATTTTGGTGCGGTCAATGCCAACACCCCCGCCCTGGATGCCGCCTATACTAATGATCTAGGTGTTTATTCCGGGAAGCTCCATCTGCCAGCCTATGTAACTGATGTTTACGTTGTTGCAAATACTCCAAACGGTCAAAGACTCATGATGGGAACCATTTCTAATGGTACTTTAACCATTAAGGACACAGATGAAAATAACGCCGTTGCCTTAACCAAAGCCACCACAAAAGCTAAGGGACATACAAGTTCTATTCTTACTGCAGGGCGTTTTGCAAGTCTGGGATGGCTAGATAAATTAGGGACATACAATGCAACTTCCGGCAAACCTGACTACACAAATGACCCATCTATTTCACTGGTTTCCCCCACACAACAAGCTACGCTTGTAGACATAGCTAATTCGACTCTTTCCATTGATGAAACACTAGGGGATATTTACCGTACTCAAGAAGATTTGCTTACATCGGGAGATAACACAGAAATTACCCTTATGGTCATTATGGGTAATACTTGCTGGAATAATGCGTTGGGATACTACTACTATGAAAACGGAAACCAACCTGCAAGCCTTGCAGAGTGCAAAGTGTACACGTTAATCCCTAATACTCAGATTAAGTGGACACAGCCGGGTAATATTAGAGATCCTCTTTTGTCTTCACCCCAATCATTACATATTGGGGATAAAGTGCAATTGAAATACTTTGGTCATGATGGCAACAGCACAGGAACAACAAAGTTTCCAAAAGGAATTAGAATAGGCTTTGTGTTAGCTAATAACATGTGGGACTATCACTTCACAGGGTATTCTGACTACTTTGATACAACAGGCATGCCGTACTACGCTTGCTCTACGCCGGCTACAGCGGGTTTCAGCAACGTCAGCGAAGGGACAAAATTAAAGACTCATACTGCATACTTCAGAGATGAAACCTGTCCTAATGATATTATAATGGGGTTTGAAGATTTTCAAGATGATGAGAACTTTGAAGACATCGTTTTTGCAGTTACATCAAATCCGGCAATTGTGAACGTTCCGGTTGTTAATTCACAGGGTACTCTTGCCTCTTTGCAAAGATATGGTTTCTACGCGTTTGAGGATTTGTGGCCAAAAACAGGAGATTTTGACATGAATGATGTAATGGCAGAATATGTTTATACTAAGACATTTAACTATAGCAATTATATTACAAAAGAACAGTTCTCTTTCACTCTTTATCCTAACAGCAAAACAACTCTTAAAAATGGCATAGGCTTTATTTTTAACACACTTCCTTCAGACGCAACTATCTCTGTTAAAAAAGACGGCGCTGCCATTGCTACAAATACGGAGGAGAGCGGGAAGGTTGTTCTGCTGACAGATAATGTAGCGAGCAGCATTGGTTCTGCTGCATCTACAACTTACGTTGTAACTCTTGATTATGGCTCCTGGTCAACAAAGACCGTTAGTGATGAAACATCAATTAATACATTTATCTACAGAACAAGTGCTAACGATGTAAGCAAGAGGTGGGAGCTTCATACGCCAATGAGCGCACCTACAAGTTTAGTCGATTACTCCTATTTTGGAACACAGCAAGATTGCTCAGTTCCTGCAAACGGAATCTACTATGTACTTGGTTCAAATATTCATTACCCATTTGCTTTCTATTTGGATAATGCAACGGTTGCAGATATGGCTAACCTTTTGGATATCAACAAAAGTGAAACAAAACAGATAAGTTTATTATTCCCTTACTTCTCTGCATGGGCTGCTGATAATTCAGTTCATAAAGATTGGTACAAGACGACAACTTCCAACTAAAAGAATTTGAAACAGAATAAAAAAGGGTGACCGTTTGGTCACCCTTTTCTACTCAGTAGCGCGATCCAGGATTGAACTGGAGACCTCATGATTATGAATCATGCGCTCTAACCAGCTGAGCTACCGCGCCCCTTGTAATTCACAAGAATTGTTGAGATATCAGGATTTGAACCCGAACCGGGAGAGCCAGAATCTCCTGTGCTGCCAATTACACCATATCTCAAGATAACATGCGCTTTTGAAGAACGTTCCTTCAAAGGCGGGCACAAAAGTACGTAATTTTATTTTTCGAGCAAAATAAAATTACGTACTCATATTTTACACCACAAAGCAGTGCAAAAATCTGTGATTTACGCTGCTACCGCCGCAGAAAATTATTTAGAGATTATCACTACAGCATAAGCTGCAACGCCCTCTTCTCGGCCAATATAGCCTGCACCCTCTGTAGTAGTGGCTTTTACAGATATTCTATCGGGAGCCACATCAAGAACTTCAGCTAAAACCTTACGCATCTTCACAACATAAGGAGCGATTTTTGGTTTTTGCAGAAGCAGCATAATATCCGCATTTACAAGGTGATACCCACGTTCCGTTATCATTTTATACGTGCGGTCCAGCAAGATTTTGCTGTCAATGCCTTTAAATTCATCTGACTTATCTGGAAAATGCTGACCTATATCTCCAAGCGCAAGAGCGCCCAAAAGGGCGTCACAAAGTGCGTGAATGATAACATCTCCGTCCGAATGGGCAATGCAGCCTTTTGTGTGCTCAATCTTTATACCGCCAAGAAAAAGCGGCAGCCCCGGGGCCAGAAGATGGACGTCATATCCGTTGCCAATACGTATTTCCATAATTGTCAGAGTTATGTAGCAGGCTGTAAATTTACGCTTTTTATTCTATCTTTGCACCAAACAGATAAGGTTATGGGAATGAAATTTTTTCACCTTCCTCCGCACAGAGTTTTTGATTATAAACCGCTGTTTTATAATCCAAAGACTGAGGAGATGGATGATGCTATTAAAAATGCAACAGACAAGGACAAGGGCAAATATGTTCCGGGACAAATAATACACAGCGGCTTTAATAGAATGAAGTTTACATCCCGCAAAAGTTCTGGGCCTAGCAATGGGTATACCCGCGCAAGAAGGTATGTTGTATATCTGCTTTTGATTGCAATAATGGTTGCCCTTCTATACTTTGGACAAGTTTTTGCAAAACTAATTGCACTGTACAAATAGTTTGATGCTTAAAGTATTACCTGATTACATATATAATCTTATTGCCGCGGGAGAAGTTATTCAGCGGCCTGCTTCTGTTGTTAAAGAACTGCTGGAAAATTCGGCTGATGCAGGGTCCCGCTCAATTATGCTTGTTATCAACGATTGTGGAAGAACTTTGATTCAGGTAATTGATGACGGCGTTGGAATGAATGAGAATGAGTCAAAACTATGTTTTCTGAGCCACGCTACTTCCAAAATTGATACTGCAGAAGATTTACAGCACATTACCACCTTTGGCTTCAGGGGAGAAGCGCTTGCGTCAATTGCCGCCTGTGCGGATGTTACGCTTAAGACATGCAAAAGAGGAGAAGAAGTTGGTACAGAGGTGCATATAGCAGCATCCACCATGGATAAAGTTGAAAAAACTTCCTGTCCTGAGGGATGCAATATTGCGGTAAGGAATATTTTCTACAACATTCCTGCGCGCAGAAAATTCTTAAAATCAGATAATTCTGAGTACAAACAAATTATTGCTGAATTTATAAGAGTTGCTCTTACAAGACTTGATCTTGAATTTAAATTGATTAGCAATTCGCGGGAGGCAATGCATCTTACTCCAGTAAAAAATCTTAAACAAAGAATTTCACAAATCAACGGACTTTCTGTTGTTAAGCAGCTAATTGATTTACAGATTGATACAAGAGTGGTAAAAATATCGGGATACATTGGCAATCCTGAATCCGCAAAAAAAATGCAGCAGAATCAATACTTTTTTGCCAATGGCAGATTTTTCCGCAATGCATTTTTGCGCAAGGCTTTGCTGGAAGGGTATTCTAATCTTATTCCCGACGGGAACACTCCTTCATTTTTTGTTTTCTTTGAGGTTTCACCGCAGGAGACAGATGTAAACATCCATCCATCCAAGACAGAGATTAAGTTTGAAAATGAGCGGGTTATATTTGAGATCCTGGAAGCTGCCGTTAAAGAGGCCATTGGAAAAAACGCTTTTGCTCCAACCATAGATTTTGACAATGATGGTGTTCCCCAGGAAATTTCTTCCAAGGACGGATTCACAATGTCAAAGGAAGATAGGGAAAAATACAAAGCGGGGACTTTACGCGCTCCGCAAGAAAATTACAATCCTCTGTTTAACCCGTTTGACCAGGATGCATGCGGCATAAGAGATAAAGAGAGAGAGGAAACTGTCGGGACACAAGACAATATGACTGTAAATCAAGTCATTGGAGAGGGAGAGGGAAGAAAATTTTTACAGATAAGGGGAGAGTTCCTTGTTACCCCTTCTAATGAAGGACTGCTGTTAATTGATATTAAAAGAGCAAGAGGAAAAATTTTATATGAGAATTATCTTAAGACTCTTGTGAATGCAAAGCCCGCAGTGCAGGAGGAACTGTTTCCAAAGACTGTTGACCTTGATCACGCATCTTTCTCTGTATTAATAAATAACACAGAAAAATTGAAAAATTTAGGATTTGATATTAGAGAATTTGGCAAGGATTGTATTGTTGTGTATGGTACTCCGTCTGATTTTAAAGGGGAGAAAATTAATGTGGAGGATTTGATGGCAGAGATTGCGGAAACACTTACAGAGGAGACAGATACAGATGATGAGGCCGGGGAGCACGGACTAAATAGAGAGTTTAAAGAGAAAATTGCAATGCAAGCATTAAGGCATTATAATTGTTCATCTCAAAATGCCATGACGGAATCAGAGGATAATGCTCTGATTGAAGCGTTGTTATCTTGTAAAAATCCTGCAATATATCCGCTTGGAGGCTACTGCATTACCACAATTACTACAGAGGATTTAAAAAAGAGGTTATCATGAGTTATTTTAATAATACAGGAAGTTGGTGGAGCAGAATTCCGCCGGTTGTCAAGAACCTTATAATGATTAACATTGTAATGTACATTGCAACTGTTATTTTTGGGAACGTGATGTATGAAAAGCTTGCGCTGTTCCCATTCAACTCTCCGCTGTTCCGTCCGTATCAGATTATTACTCACATGTTTATGCATGGCGGATTTTGGCACATTTTCTTTAATATGTACACGCTGTTTTTCTTTGGCTGCATTTTGGAAAATATTTGGGGCGGAAAAAAATTCTTACTGTTTTATCTTGTAACCGGGATTGGTGCAGCGTTTTGTCATAGCGGTGTTCTTTATTTGCAAGAGATTCATGCATTGCGTACTGCCGGAGAAATAGCTTATACTCAAATACTTGCAACACCTACCGTTGGAGCTTCAGGCGCAATTTACGGATTGCTGCTGGCATACGGAATGATGTTTCCTAATAACCAGCTGCAGCTGATTTTTCCAATACCAATTGCACTTAAGGCAAAATGGTTTGTAATTATATTTGGTGGTATTGAGTTAGTTACTGGCCTTACGGGAATGGGAGGAAACGTTGCGCATTTTGCCCATCTTGGCGGAATGTTGTTTGGCTATTTCATGATTGTGTACTGGAAGAAAAAGGGAAAAATGTATTTTTAATCTGTCGCGACAGATAAATAAATGATACCGGCTTATTATACAGACAAAAAAGGAAAAAAGAGAAGGACCCCGCTATTTTTTGGAATCTCCTACAGGCTTATTCTGATTATTGCGGGAGCTTGCATGGCGCTCTCATATATAGCCGTTTACGTTAATCCGTCAAAGTTTGCGGTACCACTGTTTTTTGGATTGTATTTTATCCCCATTCTTGTCATAAATTTGATCCTGTTTTTTATTGCCCTTATATGGAAAAGCAAGAGCGCGTGGATTCCGATAGTTGTTCTGCTGCCCTCACTTTTGTATGCAGAGTCTTTTTTTAAAATTGACAATGACAGCGATGTTCAAAGAGAAGGAATCAAACTTAAAATTGAGACCTACAACACAGGTATGTTCTCCTCTTCAAAGAAAGCTCACAGCAGAACGTTTGTTCTTAAAATGATTGAAAGACAGGTTGCCCGCAACAATCCGGATATTCTCTGTCTCCAAGAAGCGTTCATGGAGAACAAAGAGCAGGTTAAAGAAATTTTTTCCGAGTTTAAATACAGAGTTTACCATTTATACCCCGTTAAAAACGGACACTATTTTGGAAATATTATTCTTAGCAAATTCAAAATAAATGACGGCGGCAGAATTAGTTTCCGTCACAGTACCAACCTTGCACTGTACGCAGACATAGAACATTACGGAAGAATCCTGAGAATTTACGATAATCACCTTGAGTCTTACAATATATCTTTTACCTCTCTGGTTCAACGCCTTGGAAGCGAACGCCGCAATGACCAGGAAGAGTTTACAAGTGACTTAATTAACGTGCACGCAAAAGTTAAGGGCACCGTAATACGCCGTTCAAATCAAGCCAATATCATAGCGGGAAACATTAAGAGAAGCCCCTATCCTGCAATTATTTGCGGAGATTTCAATGACACGCCAATGTCCTATGCATATCACATGTTGTCCAAAGACAGAAAGGACAGTTTCAGAGAATCCGGAAAAGGATTTGCAGCAACATTTTCTTATCTGTGGCCGCTGCTAAGGATAGATTATGTTTTATTCCCGACAGATTTTGAAAGCGTCAGCCATGTCACCATAAAATCCTCAATGTCTGACCATTATCCCGTTGTCACAGAACTGGTTATTTAATTTCAACCTCCCTGCTTAAATCCGGATTGACGGTAATATTTACAGAAATGTAACCCTCCGGAAGAATAGAAGCAATTTTTTCCGGCCACTCAATCAGACACAAACCGTTCCCTGCAAAGTACTCCTCAACGCCAACGTCATAAGCCTCTTGCAACTTGTTAATCCTATAAAAATCAAAGTGATATATAGGAAATCCTTTTGCGGAAGCATACTCATTTATGATAGTAAACGTTGGACTGTTAACGTTATCTTTTACCCCAAGCGCTTTGCATATAGCTTTAATGAAAGTGGTTTTGCCGGCTCCCATTGAACCGTAGAAAGCAAAAATATTGCTCTGCAAATCAGATTCAGATATGAACTTGATAAACTCCTCCGCCGCACTATCCAACTCTGCAAGTGTTTTGATATCAATCATTTTCTTAATCTCTGCCATAAGCGTTATTATATAAATGTTATTCCAATTCTTTCAGAGAAATTGCATAGCAATTCCCCTCTTTGTCTTTGCCAATATAATCCTCTTCATTCACCTGACAAATTCCGTCGGGAGTTAAAATATACAAATACACAAAGCCCATGCAAAGATGCGGATACATCAGTTTGTTTCCGGCAAATGCACTAACTTCCTGCATATTAACACCATTCCATTGCACGGCGTTCAAAAGTTTTCCCTTATAATTGAACGGTTTAATCATTTATAGTTTTATAACTATATGTTTCTTATACAACCAATAAGCCATTGCTGTGAATACTGCTACATAGCAAAGAGCAAAAAGCAGAGAAGATATGTTATTATTATTCCCTATAAGTCCCACACATACATACTGATAGAACCACGTCAGCGCGGTAAAATATTTTGGACCTACAGCTCCGTTTGTCAGAGTTGTAACGGTAGTCCAATGTACCATATTGCCAAGAATCTTTACAAAGAACGCCGCCATTACAAAAGCAAATAACGGATTCATTCCAAGCGCTTTGAATGGAGTGAAAGCTTTGACCTTTCCTTTAACATCTATAAAGTAGATAAAGAAGGCCAGCATGATAATTGCCCATCCGCCTGCATATAGCACATAAGAACCTGTCCACAAAGCCTTTATAATTGGCTGCCAGATACTGATGATTAATCCCAGAGCCAGACAGACTAAGCCGATAGTGTATAACTGTGTGACTACCTTTATTTTATCTTGCGCCTTTCTAACAAGGTTACCAATCATAAAGCCCAAAAGAACTGTACATGAGCCTGTTAAGATTCCAAGCAAACCCTCAGGGTCAAAAGGGAAACCCTCTCCGTGATACACATGACCATCTCCAACTGCCTTAATATCAATCATTCCGGAGCCTTGGCCCGCAGCGGAGAAAATGCCTTTTGCACCATTAACCATTGGAGAAGAAGCATCTCCTGTAATTGCAAGAATTATCCATTCTGCTGCAATAAGCAAAGCCATTGTCGGTATTATTTTCTTTGGCTCTTTAAGCCACAACGCCAGCATACCGCCAACCATATAGCAGAATCCGATTCTTATAAGCACTCCAAATAATCTGATGTGCTGCAGATAGTTTATATAATTTTCATGGCAGCTCAATGCCGGATTTGGATTCATGGGATAGAACGGGAATGCGTTAAGTGCCAGACCCACAAGTATTATGAGCAATCCCCTCTTTATAAGTTTTCTTACACTTTTTCCCGACAGGTTCTCATTGTATTTTGCAAATGAGAACGCCATTGCCGCTCCCACAACAAACAGGAAGAACGGGAACACCAGGTCTGTTGGGGTGCAGCCCGCCCATAATGCGTGCTTTAACGGAGGAAATACATGCGCCCAGTTCCCTGGGTTGTTTACGGTTATCATTCCGGCTACTGTCATGCCCCTTAGGACATCCAGTGCAATATAACGTTGTGTTTTTACCTGTTCCATGATAATGCAAAAATAGTGATTTTATGGTACATTTGTGACATGGAACTGTTTTACTCAAAGAACATAGCGGACGGCAGAATTATTTTGCCTGAGGATGAGACAAGACATTGCGTTAAAGTCCTGAGAAACAAGCCGGGAGATACAGTTTACGTAATTGACGGATATGGAGGACTTTATAGATGCAAGCTGCTGGGTGCGGGGAAAGAGGCTGAGTGTGAAATAGCAGAGAAATCTGTCGGGATAGGGAAAAAAAAATATTCCCTCACGATGGCTGTTTGTCCCACCAAAAACATTGAGAGATATGAGTGGTTTTTGGAGAAGGCCACTGAGTTTGGGATTGACAAATTAGTTCCGCTGATTTCCGAACATTCTATAAGAACCCGCATAAAAAGAGAGAGGCTGGAGGCCATTGCGCTCTCCGCAACTAAGCAATCTTTAAAGGCATATCTGCCTGTTATTGAAGATGAAATAACTGTTGCAGATTTTCTGAAGGGGCAAAAAATATCCGACCTGTCCGTAAATAAAAATTCCCGTATCACCGGAGAAAAACAATCTGATTCATCAATTATTAAGCTGATTGCTCATTGTGAAGAGGCGGAGAAGATTTCTTTGCGCAGCGCACTTAATAATAGAGGCTGCTTAGGCAATGCAGAGTCAAGCAATGCAGACAAGGAGAGCTGCGGTAAACCTCATATAATCATAATGATTGGACCGGAGGGAGATTTTTCAAAGAAAGAAATTGAACTTGCCGCGGATGCCGGATTTTCTGCAATAACCTTAGGGACAGCACGTTTAAGAGTTGAAACTGCAGCGCTGGCGGCTGTAACGGAAATTTATTTTTCAAAATCATGAGAGGTTAAAAATTTTAAGCAGCAAAATCATGAAAGAGCAATATTCACACAAATGCAGTCCGGGGATGGACAAGCAAATTAAGCTGGCTGTTGATGTTTTAAAGAAGGGAGGCACTATTCTTTATCCAACAGACACTATCTGGGGCCTGGGCTGTGATGCCACTAATGCAGAGGCAGTTGCAAAGATTTTTGCAATTAAAAAGCGCGCGGAAAGCAAGAGTCTGGTCACCCTTGTTAATGACATGGATATGATTGGCCGTTATATCAGAGAGATTCCGCAAATTGCAATTGAGTTGCTGGAAGTGAATGATGCTCCAATGACAATTATTTACCCTGGCGCAATTGGGCTTGCAAAAAATGTTGTAGCGGAAGATGGAACTGTCGGGATAAGAATTCCAAACAATGAATTCTGTAAACAACTAATTTTCAGGCTGCATAGGCCTATTGTTTCTACCTCGGCAAATATTTCAGGAGAGCCGTCTCCGCAATCCTTCAAAGAAATTTCTGAGGAAATTAAAAATTCCGTGGACTTAATTATTGACAAATCCATGGAAGAAGAATCCACCCATCAAGCATCTCAGATTATCAAAGTCGGCCTCAAAGGGGATATTACGGTTATCAGAAAATAATTACATGTACATAGGATTAATATCAGATACCCACGGATTTTTTGACAATGAGCTTTGCAAGTTTCTGGAACCGGTGGAGCAGATTTGGCATGCCGGAGATTTTGGAAACGAGCATACGCTAGATGAGATTGCTGCATTTAAGCCATTGATAGGCGTTTACGGGAATTGCGATGATTGGGATGTAAGGGAAAAAGTTCCGCTATATCAATCTTTTAATGCGGGAGGAATGAGAGTTCTTCTGACGCACATTGGGGGATTTCCGGAAAGATATGATTACAACGCTTTCAAATTAATAGAAGAAATAAAGCCGGATATTTTTGTCTGCGGACACTCGCATATCTTGCGTGTAATGAATGACAAAAAAAGAGACATGATGGTCCTTAATCCGGGCGCAGCAGGCGTAATGGGCTTTCACACAGTGCGTACCGCTCTCAGATTCAAAATTGAGAATTGTGCAATAAAGGACCTGGAACTGGGGCAGTGGGAAAGAAAGATGTAACAGTCTGCTGCTCATCTAAGAGATTACTATCCATATTTTTTACTCAATCCTATCATTACAGCGGAATTGGATGGCGGCACTTATGTGCTCTATGGAGATGTTAATCTCTTTTTGCAAATCTGCTATTGTCCTGGCTATCTTTAATATGCGACTATAACCGCGGGCGGAGATTTTTAGCTGATGAATGATTTTTCTCAGATAAATCTGCTCCTTATCACTGAGGCCGCAATAGAAATTAAGCTTAGAGGGCGGTATCTGCGCATTGGTAAAAAACTGCTCATTTTTATACCGTTCAAATTGAATCTTTCTTGCAGCCAAAACACGCGCTGCTATTTTTTCACTTGGCTCAGCCTGAGCTCCGCTGACTATTTCATTAGATTTTACTTGTCTGACATTCAGATGGATATCTATTCTATCATACACCGGACCGGAAACTCTTCCGCGATACCTCATTATTGCAGAAGATGAGCATGTACACCTCCCCGGCTCATCATAAATGTACCCGCAGGGACAAGGATTCATTGCTGCAACAAACATAAAACGCGCCGGGTAAACATATTTTGTCTTCACTCTACTCACCTGAATAACACCATCTTCCAGCGGCTGTCTCAGAACATCAATAGATTGCCTGCTAAACTCAGCAAATTCATCCGCAAACAAAACTCCATTGTGAGCCAGTGAAATTTCTCCTGGCATTCCGGTGGCTCCTCCCCCTACAAGCGCAGGAACAGTTATAGTATGATGCGGTGCACGGAATGGCCTTGCGCGCATCAGGCCGTTTGTTGCATCTAACTGACCTGCAATAGAATATATCTTGCTTGTCTCTATTGCTTCCTCTTTTTCCATAGGCGGAAGTATGGACGGAATACACTTTGCCATAAAAGTTTTCCCGCAGCCCGGACTCCCAACCATCAGCACATTGTGACCGCCGGCCGCAGCAATTTCCAATCCTTTTTTTGCCGTCTCCTGCCCCTTCACATCTTCAAAATCATAATCAAATTTCTTTATTTCTCCCGACGGATAATCCCCATCAGGAGATATTTTAACCACCTTATCTGCCGCAAGTTCCGGAGAGCGCAGAATTTGAATAATATCCCCAATATTATCGGCCCCAAAGACAGTTATTCCATCTATCTCCGCTCCCTCCATTGCAGAAGCCATCGGGAGAATACATCCCTTAAAACCCTGTTGCTGAGCATGAATAATTATAGGAAGCGCGCCCTGCACAGGACGTAAAGTACCGTCCAGCGCCAATTCTCCCATTATAAAAAAATCCTTGAGACAGTCCACGTTTAATTGCTCTGATGCACAGATAATTCCAATGGCAATTGCGGCATCAAAAGAGGAGCCCGTTTTATGAATATTGGCGGGCGCCATATTTATGACTATCTTTTTACCCGGAATGCGAAAACCATAATGATTTAATGCACTCCCTATTCTTTGCTGACTCTCCTTAACAGCACTGTCCGGCAATCCCACAAGGAAGAACTGTATGCCATCAGTTACCTCCACTTCCACCGTTACCGTCACAGCATCCAGTCCGCTGCAACAAGCACAATAAACTTTACATAACATATTAGAATTATTTTAGTGCGAGCAATATATGATTACATATCGTCAATTGAGGTGCAATTGATCAAATCAACAAATTTTACTTTTTTGAAACAGGTATAATCATTGTAAAAAAATGAATTTTATCCCTTTGCTGAAACATTTCATGTAAAACAAAAAAACGATTCATGTCTTTGGAGAAAATATTGCTGCGATTTAGCTAAAGTGTTTTGTACCTTTGCATCAAATTGAATTTAAGGGTTATGGCAAACAATTTATTTACCAAGTATGTATGGATGCTTAGCGCTATGTACCATGCGGGGAAGGTATCATATTCAGATTTAAATAAAAGATATGTGGAAAAGTTTAAAGAGAAACTGCCTCTTAGAACATTTCATAATCATAAAGACGCCATTGAAGAACTTTTTGGCGTAAAAATCAAATGCGACCGCAAGAACGGATTCAAATATTATATTGCCGGAATTGAAAATATAAAAAACGGAGAACTTGGAAAGTTAATCCAAGAACTACTGCAAGAAAAGAACTAAAAACTTTTTGGGTTTTGGAAACCCTGTTATTTCTCAGGGTATAGCAAATAAGGCTTTCTGTCGCGAATAAACTGCTCATCTTCAACACTCCAGCGCTGTTTAATTTCATCCGCGGACTTGCCCTCTTCTATCATCTCTCTTACATAATGCTTACCCATCAGTTTCTCAAGCCAGTCGGTGAAAAAAGCATCTCCTTTGCCGCATGCATTGTAAGCGTCAATGATGTAAGTCAAATCTATGCCCCGCTCATTAACCTCTTGAGTATAAGGGTATAATCTTAAGTCAACTCCAAAGCACTCTTTATCCAGAAGCGGGGGATTTTTTGCACCCGGCAAACTGCGCGGCGTGAATGAAAAACTATATCCTTTCATCTCCGGAGAACCGTACACTTGGAATGGAAAATCTGTTCCGCGTCCAAGGCTGACATCTGTTGCCTCAAAATAACAAAGTGTAGGATACAGATATACCGCTCTCATATTAGGCAAGTTAGGAGAAGGCTTTATTGGAAGTTTATAATGTTTTGCATGCGTGTAATTTTTGCATTTAACAACTGCAAGTGAGCAATGTACTCCGCCGTTTAGCCACCCCTTCTCATTAGCCATATTTGCAAGCTCACCCAAGGTCATCCCATGAACAATTGGTATTGGAAGTCCGCCAACGCCGGATTTATATTTCATATCCAGAACAGGACCGTCAACATAAAATCCAAGCGGATTTGGCCTGTCTAAAATGATGAAATCTTTATTGTATTTGGCGCAGTTTGCCATCATATTAATCATAGTTACATAGTATGTGTAGAACCGCGTTCCAACATCCTGTAAATCAAATACTATAACGTCAAAGCCTTCCATCAGCTGAGCAGTTGTAAGATTAGATTTTCCATATAAAGAACGGATAGGAATCCCCGTCTTTGAATCCACAGAATTTCCAACTAGCTCACCCGCATCTGCCTGACCTCTAAACCCGTGTTCCGGAGACATCAGACATACAACATTAATTCCAAGAGATACAAGAGTATCCACAACATGAGTTTTCTCATTAATCATTCCGGTTTGATTGGAAAGCACACAAACCTTCCTCCCTTTCAACAATGGAATATACTCATTTACCGAGCATGCACCTGGCTGAATATCATCATCATAAGTCCACCAAGAAGAACTGCCGGAGACAACGGCGTCATGCTTATAACCTTGCGCTGCTGCAAAATTTGCAGACAAAACAAAAAGGACAGCTGTAATGCTAACAGCCAAAAAAATTTTAAAAATACTTTTCATCGCGATAGTTATTTATTTGCTTTCTATTTTGCTGACTATTTTCTCAGTTGCGCCAACATGATTTTCTACGTAGGTCTTGCAAGTGCCGCCTTTCCATTCCCGCAACTCTTTATCTTTTATGCAATTATCTAGAAATTCATAAAAATCGTTTGTGTCCGTCACGCAAGTTGCCCCCTCAAGTTTAAGAAGATCTATGGCCTCCTGGAATTTTTTATAGTTGGGCCCAAAAACTACGGGACATCCATAAGTAGCCGCCTCCAAAATATTGTGAATACCAACTCCAAATCCTCCCCCTATATATGCAAATTCCGCATATTGATAGAGTGAAGAAAGTATTCCAAGGCAATCAATTATAAGCACATGTCTGCCGGCCAGTTTTGAAACATCTGCAACAGCAGCATTCTTAACGTCTCCTCCCACAATCTCAGAGAATTTCACAACTCCGTAAGATTCAAATAATTCTGAGACTTTATCTACTCGTTCTTTTGATATTTCATGAGGCGCAATTACAAGTCTTACCTTTGAGAAGTTCTTTAAGACACCTGCTATCATTTGTTCATCCGGCAACCATGTGCTGCCCGCAACAATCCCAAAGCCTTCCTTTACAAAATTATCTATGACAGGGAATTGCTTGCAATGTTGAGTAATCTCATGCACTCTGTCAAAGCGAGTATCTCCGCTTACAAAAACATTTCCTGAAATATTTATCTTCTCCAGATTCTTTTTTGATTCTTCATCCTGTACAAAAATCTTTGTAAAGCTCCTTAGCATGCCGCAGAAAAAATTCCCATACCATTTGAAAAACGGTTGGAAAGGACGGAAAATTGCAGAAACAAGGTAAAGTTCCGCTCCGCTCTTTTTAATCTCCTTTAAGAAGTTATACCATAAGTCATATTTGATAAATATCACCTTTGCCGGCTTAACGGCTTTCACAAAAGCGCGCGCATTATGTGGCGTGTCAACCGGAAGATAATATACCCAATCCGCCTGTTTGTAATCCTTCCTTAATTCATAACCACTTGGAGAATAAAACGTTACAAGGATTCTGTATGTCGGTTTATTTTTCTTGTACCACTCAATGACCGGGCGAGCCTGCTCAAACTCACCAACTGAAGAACAATGGAACCATATTATTGGCTCTCCGGGCTTTACCTCACTTGCAACTCTCTTAATAAGACCCCTTCTGCCCCTGTAAAACAATTTGATTTTATGGCTGAACAAAGAACCTATCGCGATAAAAAATGGCAGGATGCTCAACCCAATATTATATAATATCCTCACGACTCGCTAGTTTTTGACTACGCGAAATTAGCAATTTTATTTCTAAAATGAGTAAATTAGCGGCGCTATCCAGATAGGATTATGAGAACTGTTTTTCAAACAATAGGAGAATACTACAACTTGATGATGCGTGTATTCCGCAAGCCGGAGAAGTGGAAAATTTTCTGGAAGCAGTTCTGGTTTGAATCCGACAAACTCATAATAGGCTCAATACCAATTGTCAGCATAATTTCCGTTTTTATTGGAGCTGTAATAGTTTTGCAGTCCGCAAATAATATGGAGAGCCCGTTTATCCCCAAAATGTACGTAGGAGTTATGGCAAGAGAGAGTTTGGTTTTGGAATTTTGCTCTACAATGGTTGCGCTGATACTTGCAGGAAAAATAGGTTCCAACATCTCTTCTGAGATAGGCAGCATGCGCATAACGGAACAAATTGATGCAATGGAAATTATGGGCGTCAACTCTGCAAATTATTTAATTCTTCCAAAAGTTGTCTCCTCAACTATTTTTAGCCCGTTCTTAATGCTTTTAAGTTTTGTGCTGGGTTTGATTGGAGGAGCCGGAATTATTTCATTTACGGGAATTATAACTCTTGCACAATACATTGAGGGATTACAGTTTGCATTTAAGGCATGGTACATATACTACAGCATGGTAAAAATGGCTGTCTTCTGCTTTATAATAACCTCAATATGTTCATATTATGGCTATTACGCAAAAGGCGGCTCCCTTGGTGTCGGACGCTCCAGCACCAAATCAATTGTTGTGAGCAGCACGCTGATATTAATATTTGACCTTTTGATCACAAAACTGTTTTTATAAAATTTAAATATGACGCCGTCATTAATTAAAGACGTTGTCTTTGTTTGAAAAATGATTGAAGTAAAGCACTTATATAAGGAGTTTAACGGGCAGCAGGTTCTGGATAATATTAATATCCGTTTTGAGCCCGGGGAGTGCTCTTTGATTATTGGAGCCAGCGGAAGCGGCAAAACCGTTTTGCTTAAGAGCCTTGTGGGACTTTATGAACCGGAGAAGGGTGAGATTTGGTATGACCAAAATGAGTTTACCTGCATGGAAGCACGTCAAAAGAAAGCCTTTCACAAAGAGATGGGAATGCTTTTCCAAGAGAGCGCCTTATTTGATTTTGATACGGTGGAGGAGAACGTTATGTTTCCCATGGATTTCTTCACAGACTGGACTTATGGGCAAAAACTTGAGCGAGCAAATTTCTGCCTAAACAGAGTTAATTTAAATGGAGCTAACAAATTGTATCCTCCTCAGCTTAGCGGAGGCATGCAGAAGAGGGTTGGCATTGCAAGAGCAATTGCGTTAAATCCAAAATACCTTTTCTGCGATGAGCCAAATTCCGGCCTGGATCCAACCACAGCAATTGTGATAGACCGTATGATTCAGGAAATTACAAGGGAGTACAAAATCACGACAGTTGTTAACACGCATGACATGAACTCAGTCATGGAGATTGGAGATCACATAGGTTTTATACACCACGGAAAAATGTTATGGCAAGGAAACTGCAAAGATATTCTGGATTCTGAGTGCAATGAACTGAATGATTTTGTCTTTGCAAATAATCTTGCACGGCAGCTAAAAGCCAATATGTCAAAATAAAAAAGCCGCAGAAAACCGCGGCTTTTTTTCTCTATCTCTTATCTTTTATTTTAAGTGAAATCTCACTCCAACCTCAGCCTCAACCTGCAGCGGCTGGTCTGTTCTGATGCTGGCCGGAATCTTAGAATCAAAGTAATATACAAGATTAGGTTCAAAATAGATACCCATCCTCTCATTGTTAAATTTGTACTCCAGACCCACACCGGTATTAATAGAAAACTGAACTCCTTTCACATGAGAATTAGCATGCCTTGTTGTGCCGTCATAAGTAGTCATATCATAACGCACTTTTGCACCCTTCTCAACACTTGCGCCGGCATTTCCATAGAAAGAAAAACACTCTGTATTCCAAACGTTAAAGTAAACATTAACAGGAATCCCAACATAATGAATGCCTTGTTTGATCTTATAAGCTCTCTTGTTTATAAGTCCGTCATACTTGCTGTATAAATAAGTGTAACTAACACCCGCTCCAAGTGTAATCAAATTGTTAATTTTGTAATGTACCTGCACCGCAAAATTCAAAGGCAAAGAGTAAGTAGTCTCTGAAACCTGTTCAATCTGAGGGGCTGATGACGGAGCCACATAACCAACTTGTGCAGCAACTGATTTGATAAAATTATTGGAAACATCAAATTTTCCGCCTCCGGAAATATTAGAAGAGACGGCATAAGAAATATTTCTTGCTCTCTTCTGCGGCATCTCATCAAAGGCACCAAAATTAGTCATATACCCAAAAGACTCCGTCCTCTTTTTTTGTACTGCAGTCTTGGGCTCGGCTTTCTTGTAAGACTTAGCAACAAGTTCCGTCACTGCTACGTGAATATCGCTCTGTTGCTCTGTCAGATAGGGAAGTTCAACCATCGGCTCCCGCACATAATTGGATGCCAGATAATTTTGGGCATTTCGGGCCATAGTCTTTTTCATAGGTTTGATTTCGGGCCGAAATGGTTGGCCGGCAATTACCTCATTTGCCAGTGTGTTCTGCTTTTGAATATATGACTTATTTGGGCTTGATGTCTTAAAGAAAATGCCTGCAACAACGGCAGCAGCCGTGGCTGCTGCGGCAGCAATGGACCAGTATATAATCCTGCTCCTCAAAGGTTTATTCTTGACAACACTAGTATTCCCGACAGGTTTTCCTGCAGGAATGCTCTTCTTGATGGAAGACCACATCTGAGTCTTCTCATCATCAGAAAGCGCAAGCTCACCCACAGACTCCTTGCTTCCGTCCAAGTCTTTCAACTTGTCAGCAAACAATTTGTCAACGGGGTTTGCCTCGTTCTCCAATCTCACACTGTTTAATATATCATCAGAATTTTTCAAATTCCAGGTAACTATCGTGATTTTACTTAAAATTTTTAAGCCTGTTCTGCAGCCACACTCTTGCCCTGCTCAATTGGCTTCTACTTCCTCCGTCACTCATATTCAGCATCTTTGCTATCTCCTTATGAGAAAAGCCCTCAATTGCATAAAGGTTGAACACTGTCCTAAACCCCGCCGGCATCTCCGCAATAATCTCCAGAAGCAGTTGCACATCCAACTTTTCCGTCTCTTTGGGATCCAGCCTGACATCCGCAACTGGAACGGTCCCGTCTATTTGCTCTGTGTTTTTAAGAACATCATTCTTTCTCAAATACATCAGACAAGTAGTCACAAAAATTCTTCTTGCCCACCCCTCAAAAGAGCCCTCTCCTCTAAAGTCTGACAGTTTTGCAAATAAGGTTATAAAACCGTCATGCATAACGTCTTTGGCTTTTTCTCTCTCTCCTATGTAACGCAGACAAACAGGAAACATCCGAGAAGAAAGTTTCTCGTACATTTTCTCTTGAGCCAGCGCACTATTTTTAATGCAATCTCTGACCAAATCTGCATACGGATCCTTGGGATCCTGCTTTATGTTTCTCTCTTTCGACACTTTGTAGATGCGTTACGGGTCATAAAAGTTGCAATCAATGCTACAAATTTAATCATTCTTGCTCCCAAAGGCAACACTGATTAGCACAGAATTTGCTACTTTTGCCAGGTATTATGAAAATGAAGAACATACACGTATTTATCACGATAGGTCTCATTTTCTCCGTATTGATGGCTGGTCAGGCAAAGGGACAGGAGAAAGTGACGCTCGCAAAAGCAAACACGGAGACCAATATGATTGCTGCAGAAGCGGCTTATACGCAGCAAAAATATCAAGAGGCTACGGCAAATTGCATGGCCGCACTGGAATCAGACCCCAACAATGACGCGGCCTACTACCTTATGGCAAAACTTTCTCTGCAGATGAACAAGACGGATGATGCGGAAAAATTTTGCAAAAAAGCTGCAGATTTAGATACCTCAAATTACTATTACGCTGCTGATTTGGCATCTATTTATTTGACGAACAACAAGATAGATGATGCAAGGAATTTATATGAGAAAATGTCAAAGAAATATCCCGGAAAATCTGAGGTATTTTTGAATCTTATTAATATATACTCAAAGACTAATGATTATGACAAGGTATTTGGCGTAGCGGACAGACTTGAAAAAATTGCAGGGCCAAATGAAGTCTCTACCATGGCAAAATTTGATGCCTATTCTGCAAAACGCCAATATCCTCAAGCCATTAAGTGTCTGGAGGATGCAGACGCCGTGTCTCCAAATCCAAAATATGATGCCCTTCTTGGAGATATGAATATGGACCTCCTTAATGACACATTAGCTCTTAAGTATTACAATAAAGCCCTTGATCATGACACTGCCTATGCCCCCGCCTTATTTGGTAAAGCGGAGCTTTATAGATTAAGAAACGATTACCCAAATTTCTTTAAGTTTTTAAATCCGTTTATGGCTAACACGGAAATTAATCCCAAAATGAAGACGGATTATTTAAAGCAAATTTTCAACAATGCAGGTTTTCTTTCTCGCTATAAAGAACAAATGGCTGAATCTGTGCAAATTATGGCAGCCACAAACCCAGATGATACCACATGCAATCAAATTGCTGCAATATATCTGTCGGGAGCCGGACACAAGGATGAAGCTCGCAAAATATTAGAAAACAGCATAAAATATTACCCGAACGCTTACGCTGTAAACATAGATTATATGTCTTTCCTTTACAGTGCTGAGGAGTGGAGGAGACTTAAAAACTTTGGAGATTCCGCAATTGCCAAATTCTCCGGAAAGACTGATATACTGCAATTTAAAGGACTTGCCGAGTACAATTTAAAACTATATGATTCTTCTATAGCTACGCTGTCTCAAGTTGAAAAAATCTCAAAGGAAAGAAATGACACTACTCTTCTGATCAATGCCTATTCTCTGATTGGAGATTTGTATCACCTTAAAAATCAGAATGAAGAGGCTTATAAATATTATAAGAAAGCATTAAAGATAAATCCAAAAGAGAGTCCCGTTCTTAATAACTGGGCATGGTACATTGCAACTTCAGACAAAAAAGGGAACCTTGATAAAGCTCTGGAAATGAGCAAGAAAACCATAGAACTTGAGCCAAACAATACAACTTATCTGGATACCTACGGATGGATACTTTACCTGCAGGGAAATTATCTGGAGGCGCGCAAGCAATTCCAGCATGCACTAGCCTATGGCGGAAGCGATAACCCCGTAATGCTTGACCACTATGCAGAAGTTCTTTTTGCATTAAAAGAGTATGATCTCGCTTTTCTATATTGGGATAAGGCCGTGGAAGCTGCTAAGAAAGAGGGAGATACAGCGCAGACCGAAAAATTGCTGAAAAAGATTGCGGACAAAAAAGTGATGAGCAAAAAGTAATTAGTATTTTTGTCCCGACAGTTTTTTAACAAGGAGTATTTTGCAAAAAACATATAACATAGTTTTATATTTTAGGGGTTTGGCCGCGGCTCTTCTTACGGCTATGTTGGCTTTTGTTTTTGTTGCCGCCGACCCATGCGCAGCAGCAGCTCAAAATTCAGGCACACAAAAATCTGTCGAGAGTAAAAAGGCTCAGATCAATCAATTGCAAAAAGATATTGCATATCTGGACAGTCAAATTGCACAGACTCAGAAGAAAAGGAAAAATACGCTTGAGGAGCTGGCTCTCATAAGAAAAAAGGTTGATAAGAGAAAACAGCTGATTGCCCAGTTGGACAAGCAAATTGCTCAGCAAAGCGATGAAATTTACGGCAAGACAATAGAGCTTAATGTGACTCAAAGACACATGGATACGCTTAAGATGTATTACCGCAGAATGATAGTTAAAGCGTATCGCAACAGAGACAGCAGAACATGGTTTATGTACATTCTTGCAAGCAATAGCATTGAACAGGGTTACAGAAGATGGAGCTATCTAAAAGATTATTCTAAAGCTCTTAACGACCAAGCTAAAAAGTTGAAAGAGGTTCAGAACAAGATTGCGGATGAGAGAAAGAATATCGCTCAGATGCAGACAGAAAACATTAAAGCTCAGAAAGTTAAGACAGAAGAATATAATAAGTTCAAAACGGAAGAACAAAAGTCTCAGGTTTATGCAAATGTACTGTCAAAGCAGCAGAAGAATTTCAGCGGTCAGCTTCAGCAGAAAAAAAGACAGGCGGCTCAGCTTAACAGAGAGGTTCAAAGGATGATTGCCGCAGCAATTGCAGCGGAGAGAAAGAAAGCCGCTGCCGCAGCGGCAAACAGCAACGCCTCCTTGGCATCAACCAAAAAAACATCTTCCAAGAAAGCTTCATCGTCAGCCTCAAACAAAGCAGCACCAATGACTTATGCAACTACACCTGAGAGCGCTCAGCTTTCCGGAGAGTTTAGAAACAACCGCGGCAGACTGCCTTGGCCCGTAAGAAGGGGCGTTATTTCTGAGGGTTACGGTGAACACAATGATGCCTCTATGAAGGGCGTTTCCCTGCCGTTTAATAATGGCATAAATATCTCAGCTCCAAAAGGATGTGCTATTTTATCTGTATTTGAGGGAACGGTTAAACAGATAATTGTAATACCGGGATACAGCCATTGTGTGCTTATCCAGCACGGAGAGTATTTCACATTCTATTGCAAACTGGGAAGTGTTTCAGCAAGAGTGGGACAGAAAGTATCTACCGGACAGACAATTGGATATCTGGACTCATCTCTAGACGAGTCAACGCTTCACTTTGAACTTTGGTCAGGAACTCAAAAACAGAATCCGGAGAGCTGGCTTAAGAGATACTAGTAACGCGAAATTTGCAGCAAAGCCGTTAAAATAATCCGTGAAGCTCTGCCCCAACAGCATCAATGACAGAACTTAAATCCTTTGGATCATTCTCAAAATCAAGCTTATCCACATCTATGATTAATTTCTTGCCATCCGAGTATTCTGTTATCCAAGCCTCATATAAATCATTAAGGCCCTTAAGGTAATCCAAGCGAATTCCCTCCTCATACTCACGTCCCCGCTTCTGGATATTGCCAACCAGATGCTCAATGGAAGAACGCAGATATATCATTAAATCCGGAGGTTTTACAAGAGATATCATTAAAGAGAATAAATCTTTGTAGTTCTCATAATCTCTTGTGCTCATTAACCCCATTTTATGCAAATTGGGGGCAAATACACAAGAATCCTCATATATAGTTCTGTCCTGTATTACATTATCATTTGTGCGCCTGATATTTACAACCTCTTTAAATCTTTTGTTCAAAAAATAAATCTGCAGGTTGAATGACCAGCGCTGCATATCCTTGTAAAAATCTGCCAGGTAAGGGTTATTGTCCACCGGCTCAAATCTTGGAGTCCAATTCATGCTCTTTGACAAAAGTCTTGTAAGGGTAGTTTTGCCGCTCCCGATGTTTCCCGCTATTCCAATATGCATACAATAAAAGTTTATGTAGAAAAACGCCCGCTTAAATACAGGCGTTATACTCTTACAAAAGTAAGAATATTTCTTGTAATTTTGTCAAATGCTAAATTTGGTGTTGGACCCTCTTATACAAAAAGGGAGAAGAAAAAAACTTGTAGAGGAACTGACTGCTTCCAAAATGTTTGGAAGCAGGGTGTTACGCGCCATTGGCGCAGTACCTCGCCACTTATTTATAGAGAAGGGGCTGGAAGATTTTGCCTATAAGAACATTCCAATAGAGATTGCAGGCAAGCAGACAATTTCTCAGCCATACACCGTAGCATTGGAAACGGAGCTGCTGAATTTTAAAAGCGGTGAAAAAATTTTGGAAATAGGTACCGGATGCGGTTATCAGACAGCAATTCTGTTTTATATGGGTGCTGTAGTTTATACCATTGAAAGGCGGAAAGAATTGTACCTGCAAGCAAAGGAAAATCTATTGAAAATAGATTACACAAAACCGGTTCTGTTTTGGGGAGACGGTTTTAAGGGATTGCCTCAATTTGCTCCGTTTGACGGGATTATTGTCACCTGCGGCGCACCTGAAATTCCAAATGACTTGCTTCTGCAGTTAAAAGTTGGAGGGAAAATTGTAATACCTGTCGGCGACAAAGAACAAGAGATGCTGCTAATTACAAGAAAAAGCAAAAGCGAATTTGAAAAGCAGTCATACGGTGCTGCAAGTTTTGTCCCGATGTTGCATGGCGTAAAGTAATTTTTAAGAATAATGTTTTAATATGATAACAGTTAAGGAGTTTTATTTGAATGAGTTGCGGGAGTGCTGCTACATACTTTCAGATGAGTCAAAAGAGTGTATTATTGTTGACCCCGGCATAAGTTCTCAGAGTGAAAGAGACAGGATTGTAAAGTACATAGACGCAGAGAAACTTAAGCCAGTAAAAATTGTATGTACTCACGGACATTTTGATCATGTAATGGGAAATGCCTTTATTACAGAGAAATACAATATTCCAACATATCTTAACCCAAAGGATATTCCATTGCTGGAAAGAGCTCCACATGATTGTCTGATGTTTGGCTATCAAATTGAACAGCCGCCATTGAAGACGCTGGATATTAAAGAGGGAGACGATGTTACATTTGGAAATTCCATTTTAAAGGTAATTGCAACTCCCGGACATACATCGGGAAGCGTATGTATTTACTCTCCAAAAGATAAATTTGTTTTAACGGGGGATACTCTTTTTGCGGGGAGCTGCGGTAGAACAGATTTGCCTGAGAGTGAAGAAGATGCAATGCCTGACAGTCTAAATAAAATAGCCAGGGAAATGCCGGCTGACTACATTGTTTATCCGGGGCACGGGCCAAACTCAACTATCAAGGATGAACTTATGCAGAATCCATTTTTAAGGGATAAAGGATTTTAAAATTGTCTCATTTGACGGGAGGTTTTTTTTGGATAAAATAGAAATAATAGGAGCTAACGAGCACAATCTTAAAAATGTGAGCGTTACTATCCCGCGCGGAAAATACGTGGTAATCACCGGTTTATCCGGCAGCGGAAAATCTTCTCTTGCTTTTGATACAATATACGCAGAGGGACAGCGTCGCTACATGGAGACATTATCCGCTTATGCAAGACAGTTTATAGGAATTCTAGAAAAACCTAATGTTGAGAGTATTACTGGCCTAAGCCCCATCATCGCGATAGAACAAAAAACCACCGGAAATAATCCTCGTTCAACCGTAGGGACCATCACGGAAGTGTATGACTTTCTCCGTTTGCTCTATGCAAGAGCCTCATACGCATACTCTCCCGCCACGGGAAAGCAAATGATAAAATATACAAGAGAACAAATTACTCAGCTTATTATAAAAGAATACAACGGCGTAAAATGTTTGCTTCTTGCACCGCTGGTAGTTGGAAGAAAAGGTCACTATAAAGATTTGTTTGACAGCCTGTTGCGCAAAGGATACCAACAGGTTAGAATAGACGGAAAAATCAGAGAAGTTGCAGATGTCAAACCACTGGACAGATATAAAATTCACTTTATAGATTTGATTGTTGATAAGCTAATCCCGTCCGAACCTGACTATAAAAGAATATATGAGTCTGTAAATAACGCACTTGAAAAAGGGAAGGGAACTATCGCGATGCTAAAGATGGAAGATGCGGAGAAAAAAAGCGAGGCGGCAGAACTGGATAAAGATTTAAGATTTTTCTCTCAGCATCTGATGGATGCGGACACGGGATTTTCTTTGCCGGAACCTGCCCCGTTTACATTCTCTTTTAACTCTCCTCAGGGAGCTTGCCCGCGCTGCAAGGGACTTGGATATGTCTCACAATTAGACATTTCTAAAATTATACCCAATCCTTATAAATCTATAAACGCAGGAGGAATTCTTCCGCTTGGCAGCTATAAGGACACAAACAATTTCCGCATACTGGAGAGCATGGCAAAGAAATATGATTTCTCCCTGAATACTCAAATCCGCAACTTGCCGGAAGATACCCTTAACATGATTATTTACGGAACAGATGAATTGTTCAGAGTGAATCTTGCAGACGGAACCTTGCTTGCACCTTTCACCGGAATTGTCTCTAAGCTAGAGCAAAAAGAGGAAGACGATGATTTAAGCGCACGCAAAGAGAGGTTTATAGAGGAGACCGTTTGTCCGGAATGTCACGGCACACGCTTAAAGAAAGAGGCACTCTATTTCAAAATAGATAATAAACATATTGCTGAAGTTGCCGCAATGGATATAGATACTTTGGCAGAGTGGATAAAAACTCTTCCGGAAAAGCTGGATAAAAAACAAAATCTGATTGCACGCGATGTTATCAAAGAACTCAATGACAGAATAGGTTTTTTGCAGGCTGTAGGATTGAATTATCTATCTCTCGACAGGGCAACAAGAACGCTTAGCGGAGGTGAAAGTCAGAGAATTAGGCTTGCCACTCAAATTGGCAGCAAGCTTGTCAACGTGCTATATATTTTGGATGAGCCAAGCATTGGACTGCATCAAAGAGATAATATAAAACTTATTAATTCACTTAAGCAATTAAGAGATGAGGGCAACTCTGTGATGGTGGTTGAACATGATTTGGAGACAATGTTAAGCGCGGACTGGCTTATAGATTTAGGACCCGGCGCAGGCTCCAGAGGAGGAGAACTTTTATTTAGCGGAACGCCGGATGAACTCATGAAAATGCCTCTTTCAAAAATAAAAGACATGCGCAGTTACACTGCTGATTATCTGAGAGGTATAAAAAAAATAGAGATACCTGCGGAAAGACGCAAAGGCAATGGGAAATATCTAAAATTATACGGCGCAACCGGCAATAATTTAAAGGGCGCTAATTTGTCTGTGCCGCTTGGTTGCCTTGTTGGAGTAAGCGGCGTGAGCGGCAGCGGAAAATCTTCTCTTATTAATGAAACTCTGATGCCGATTTTGAGCAAACATTTTTACAGATCCTTAATGACTCCGCTTCCTTATCAAAAAATTGATGGCATAGAAAATGTTGATAAACTGATAGTTGTGGACCAAAGCCCAATAGGCCGCACACCGCGCAGCAACCCGGCAACATACACAAATGTATTTTCTGACATTAGAAAACTTTTTGAGAAAACACCTGACGCACAGATAAGAGGGTTCAAGGCCGGAAGATTCTCATTCAACGTAAAAGGGGGAAGATGTGAGACTTGCAAGGGAGCCGGCGTAGAGACAATAGAGATGAATTATTTGCCGAGCGTTTATGTAACTTGCAAAGAATGCAACGGCAAAAGATACAATGCGGAAACATTGGAAGTAAAATACAAGGGAAAGAACATTAACGATGTGCTAAAAATGACTATCTCTCAGGCCGTTATATTCTTTGAACATATTCCTTCAATAGTTCCAAAATTAAAAGCTCTGGAAGACGTAGGCCTTGGTTATATAAAACTTGGACAGCCGTCAACCACATTAAGCGGGGGAGAGAGTCAAAGAGTTAAATTGGCCACAGAATTATCCAAAAAAGATACAGGAAGTTCACTTTATATATTGGATGAGCCAACTACTGGCTTACATTTTGAAGATATAAAGGTACTGCTTAGCGTACTGCAGAAAATTGTAAATAAGGGAAATACCGTGGTTATTATAGAGCACAACCTTGATATTCTTAAATCAGTTGATTGGCTGATAGATATGGGGCCGGAAGGGGGACGCGGCGGAGGAAATATAATTGCAGAGGGGACACCTGAGCAGGTTGCGAAAAATAAAGCGTCCTTCACAGGAAGATATCTCAAAAAGATTTTGCATTCACATTAATAAATACCGGGCGGCACAATTCCGTCTTTAAATATTCTTGAAAATGGAAAAAATCAGGGTTTTTTGTAAAAACACAGACAAATATTACAGCACAAAGCCAGGTACCAAGCTTGTAGATTTCCTAAAGGAGATTAGATACAATGAGGGGGAACACCGCGTACTGGCTGCATACGTGAATAATCAATTAAAAGGACTCGGCTTTGAATTTTATATTGCATCAACCGTTGAATTTTTGGACATTACAAAAGAAGACGGCAGAAGAACTTATGTACGCTCCCTTAGTTTTCTTCTGCAGCGCGCCATTTTTGATCTATATCCAGATTGTCTGTTGAGTCTTGATTATACATTGCCCAACGGCTTGTACGGAGAACTCAGGGATAAGAAAAATTTCTCTCTAACCGTTCCCACCACGGATGAAGATGTCTGTAAAATTCTTGGCAGAATGACAAAGCTTGTTAAAGAAAATTTTCTGTTTATAAAAATCAAAAAAACAAATGCGGAAGCCCAAACCCTTTATGAATCTCACGGGCAGCAAGAAAAGGCAAAACTTCTTGAATCCATCGGGAGTATTTTTGCAAGCGTCTATTATCTTGATGGTTATGCTGATACTTTTTATGGCCCGATGTTATACTCTACCGGATATCTGGAGGCCTATAATCTTATAAAATACAACGGCGGGTTCTGTCTCCAGGCTCCTGTCCCATATCCGCCGTACAATATGCCGCATGTAAAATTCCAAGACAAACTTTTTGAAATATTCAAGGAAAACAGGGACTGGTGTGAAATTATAGGAGCAAAGGACATAGGCACAATAAACAAGGGTATTATTGAGGGGCATGCAAAAGAAATAATTCAAGTTTCAGAGGCACTGCATGAGCGGAAATTCGCCATAATAGCGGATAGAATTTTTCAGAAAAAAGATAAAGTAAAACTTGTTCTGATAGCAGGTCCGTCAAGCAGCGGAAAAACCACATCTTCCAAACGTATTGCACTGCAGCTAAAAGTCTTAGGCTTAAATCCAATAGTAATTTCCATGGATGATTTTTTTGTAGACAGAGAACATACACCAAAAGATGAGAATGGAAATTATGACTTTGAATCTATAAACGCACTTGATCTGAACCTGCTTAATACTGAATTGAACCAACTGTTTGAAGGAGAAGAAATTGTTCTGCCCCGCTTTAATTTTGAGGCCGGCTCACGCACCATGGACGGAAAAAAGATCAAAATGACCGGTGAAGATATAGTTGTGATGGAAGGTATTCATGCCCTAAATCCTATACTTACGGAAAAAATTGCACCGGAGAAAAAATTTAAAGTCTACGCCTCTGCATTAACCTCACTGTCAATTGACGAGAACAACTCCATCTCTACAACCGACAGCCGCCTTTTGAGAAGAATGGTTCGCGACAGCAATTTCCGGGGAATAAGTGCAGAAGATACCATACTACGCTGGAAAAGCGTAGTTGCGGGAGAGAACAAAAACATTTTCCCGTATCAGGAAAATGCGGATATCATGTTCAATTCTTATCTGATATACGAGTTGCCGATGCTTAAATTTTATGCCGAATCTCTGCTCCGCAGAATACCACCCATCTCCCCTGCATACGCAGAGAGTCTGAGAATGATTAAATTCCTGTCATATGTGGTGGAATTAAATCCTCAAGAACAAACGGGAATACCGCCTACCTCTATAATGCGTGAATTCATTGGCGGAAGTTCATTCAAGTATTAAAATTAACACTCTGTCTAGTTTCATTCAGTACCGTTGTCGAGTAGGACTACATAAACCAGCTTGTGGTTTACATCTCCAGATATTTATTCTTTGACACACCGTACCGAGATGCTGTTTGCCCGGTCGCCATCGAAAGAAGGATACAAGACACTACTGGCGAAGCCCAAGGCATACCCACAACAGCCCGAATCAGGCGATGCAGACCAGGTGCCACCGACGGAACCTGCGCTGGAAAGAGACCCAGCAGTGCCATGCCGACAGCCAGCAGCAGGCCAGAAGCCGGCCGTAATAGCTGTCCACATGACCCCATAATTGGCAAATATTCCAACACTGCTTGTTGCCGTTCCATTGGCTCCCAATGCGCTCCATGGAGAATATCCACCCTCCCATGCCGGAACTCTCCATCCCGCAGGACACGGGTCGAAAATGGTTTTGTCAGAAGAAGAGGCAGTATTTGCGCCTCCCCATAGGGCTCCGTTCTGAGAAGAAGTGCTGTTTGTGGAGGTATACCAGTCATATCCTGTATTGGGATTATCCAGTCCCTTGTAATACACAGTCGGATTAATGATTGAATTGTTCAAGTTATTATCTGTGCTTACGGTCTGCACCTTGCTCAGAAATGTAAAACTGCTGCCGCTGCCGTCGTATACGGATGTTTCCGTTTGTGAACTGAATGAGGAAGAGGCGGTAAATGGATCCTTACGTCCCCACTGATAATGCAGACCGATAGTTCCAACGTCACCTGCCGTAATGGAGGTAGCTCCAAGATTCCTGTCCATGAATGTATAGGATACCGGCGTAGAGGCCGTATTGGTTATAGTATAGGTGGTTCCGTTGGAGGGCGTATCCGGATCATAGTCTGTTGCCCAGATGTGCCAGCTCCACAGGATAGTACCTGTCTGACCTGCGCCGCTGTAGGCTGCTATCACTGCATTGCCGCTGCCGGAGGATGTTACCTTGACCGTCTTGCTGCTGCTGTTGAAATCGCTCAACGTGACCAGACCGGATGATGTTTCCCATACTATTCCAACCGATGCCGGAGAGATGCTTGTGATCAATTCCGTACCGGCTACGGCATTTGCATTTCCGTTGCCCATGACACCCACGGATATGACCTTGGAGCTGCCGGAGGAAACAATGTAACAATTGGCCGTCTCATTGCCTATGTTCACCTTGATGGTGTAATTTTTCCCGGCCTCAAGAGACGTCATCCCCGTTCCGGAGACGTCTACTGATGCAGTGAAGACCGTGCCGTCTATGGTGAAACTTAAATTGATCGTACCTGAGAGTGCGGACACAGTTGGAACCATAAGGACCGCCGCAGATACGCTGCGGCTGTAAGCTATGGAGACGATGGTCGGGTCCACACTTACCGTCCCTGCCATGCCGCTGCCGTAAGTTCCTGTACTTGTGGAAGTGCCGCCCTTGGTTATGTCAAGAGTATTGGATATTAATATGCTTGAATTGGATATGCTGATGTTGCTTATCTTGCAGGCGCCACTGTAAGAATCCTGGTGTGTAAAAGCAAATGTTATCATGGAATAGGCGTGGCCAAGTTCAAAGGAGACTGAGGAGGCGCTGCTGCATGAGAGTCCCCTCTGGTAGCAGAAATCTTTCTCTGCAGCATACAGCTGAGATGTCAGGGTTGCCATCCCTCCTGAAAGGTCTGATGAATAGGGGTAGTAGGCGCAGAGCCCGACGGATGATTTTGTGAGATAGACGGGCGTAACACCAGATGCAGCACCCCAAACACTGCCGTTGCAACTGTATTCAACATTATTGCGGGAGGAGGCATAACCGTCACTGGACAACCGGAACACCCCTATGCTGCCTGAGGAAAGTCCCGTGCTCTTGGTGGATGCCCCGCCGGAAAAAGAACCGGACAGGGAAACCCCGCCTATGTGCAGTTGAGTACCTCCCTCCTCTTGGATCCCGTGATCCTTGCTGCATGAAGAAAAAAGGCATGAGACAAAACAGAAGACAAGAACGGCCTGAACTATAACAATCCTCTTGCAGAATAAAATATATCTACGTCTGGCATCCACTAACATTTTTAATTAACCTCCAAGGAACCTCCATCGCTGTTATCCCAGCCGGTTATTGAAACATGCCCCTGAATAGAAAGTTCATCACCGTTGCTAACTATTTTGTAAATATAGTTTCTCCCGGCCTCCCAATTTCCCACCTTGGACGCCGCCGTTTCTATTGGTAGGATTTGAGAAGCAGTACATAAAGTTCCGTTTATTTCCATTGCTATAGTAACGGTTATATTATCAGCCGCCACAGGAGCTACCAAAACATCAACGTTAGAATATGTGTTGTTATACAACGGACATCCTCCGCTAAAATTCAATTCGCTAACGCTGCTCAAGCCGCTCAACCTGTAAGCGGGAGAGGCTTCAAAACTCATGACCCCATTATTACAATAAAAAGAACCCGCACCAGCACTCTTATCAAGTGTTATCCCGGTCAGCATAGCAGTCCCTTTAACATTGTCATCAAGCTTAATGGAAAAAGTAATTTTAGACAGAGCATGCATGAACAACAAGGAAACGGCAGGCTTGCTTCTGCTTACAACGGCTATCTTGCCGTCAAGAGTAGACACGGCCCACATATAATCGGCTTGATTTTTACCACAAAAATACTCCGGATTTACAATTTTCACCGGAATAGTTCTATCATTACAAGATGGTATTACCGCTTCCCCTGTCACCGGAAGAAAAGCGGGGTAAAAACCATAAACATATGCATTCTCCCCCGCAAGTGGAACGGCATCACCGCACCAACTCCCGCCTTCATACACAAATACGTTACTGCATGTATCATAACCATTGCCACTTAAAATGACACCTATCTTGTCCCCATCTAAAAAACCATCTCCGGAAACCAGAGAATCTACGGACGTATCAAGCATCGTTTGCGTCCAGGCTATCATTCCAAGTTTCGCATCTTTTATGTCGTTGCCCCCCTTCTTACAACCGCACAAATCCAATACTAGTAACAATGCCGTCAGCGACAAAATGCTATTTCTCATTATTTAGCTCAATGTTACATCTGTTGATGTTCCCGCAGTCCAGTCTGCAATAGACACCGTCCCTATAACAAGCTCGCCGCTGCTAACGGTTATGTTGTATGTATAGCTTGTGGCAGCCGCCCACGCTGCAACTTTATCAACCGGTAATGTGGCAGAGTAAGTTTGACCATCTAGTGTGATAGTGAGAGTTATTGTTGATGAAGCTGAAATATTTTCTGCAAGGCTTGTTGGAGCCACCAGTCCAATTACTTCTGATGCTGTAGTAGTTAATGTTTTAGACCCTGTATAGTCAAGCGTAGCCTGATCCGTCAATCCGGACAAAACCCCGCTTGCTATAAGCATGGTTCCGCTTGTACCGGCCTTGAATTTATAAGTATCGCTGGTAGTTGTAAGTTTAACTTCAGTAAGAGCACCGGCCCCGGCGTATGTGCTGCCAAGTTTCAAACTAAAAATTACTTTTGAAAGAGCATGATTAAATGTTAGTGCAGCGGTCCTGTTGGTTTTGCTCACCGCGACCGGTGTTGCCCAAAGATAATCATTCTGAGCAGTTGCTAAGAAATCATCAGCGGTTACAACAGTAACTGCTTTGGTTGAAGCGCTTGTAGGATTTGTAAGCTCGGAAGCAGCCGCGGGATAATATCCATACACCATGGCATCTGCATTAATATAAATTGACGGAGTGGGTGAAATTGTGTTACTGCCGGAACTTACCACAGCGGTAGAATTGGAAGTTGGTGAATAAGCCGCACCACCAACAAACACGCCTATAGTTGAACTTGAGAACGATGAAACAGCTGATTTTGTAAAGGACCCATCCGCACTTGGTTTTACATTTGTAGTGATACTTAACTGACCGCCGCTACCGTTTGAATTATCCTTGGAACACCCACAGAAAATAACCGCGGAAACAACCGCCATTAAAATGAATAAATTTTTTCTCATTGTTAGTATTTTTTAAAGTCTTTATAATATAAATTCTCATTCTCAGCCTTTATCATAGGGATATCAAATTTGACAGTCGTACCTTGGCCAATCTTTGAATTGACGGATATCCTGCCTTGCATTAAAGAGACTATCCCATTGCATATTAAAAGGCCCAAACCCGTATTATTGCACGACACAGCGGGATCCTCCGGCAGAGGATCTGTGAAATGGTGGGAAATTGTTTTTACCATCTTTTCCGGAATGCCTATTCCTTGGTCCGTCACAAAAAATGAGACATCGGATTTTACCACATCATAGCCAAAACATATCTCCCCTCTCTTTGAAAATTTTAGTGAATTGTCCAATAAATTATTCAGGATTTGCTCCAACCTATAACGATCTGTAAAAATTCTAAGTCCCGGCTCTGCAGGTTTTTTAAAAACTATATATATATCATTCTTCCCCTCCTCTACCCTAAGCTTTTCAAAAGATGAAAGAATTGCTCCGCAAAATTCATCCACATCAACCTCCTCATACTTCATTTTTAAATTTCCACAATATATTCTGGCAACATCAAGCACATCCTCAAGCACCTTTAAGAGTCTAAAGGTACTAACATTTATAATTTTGGCATATTCCTCTCTCTCCTTACCAGAAAGTGTCTCCTGCCCAATAAGATCTGAAAAACCGACTATTCCGTTAAGGGGCGTACGAATCTCATGACCGATATTTAAGAACAGATCATCTCTCAGTTTTTTATATTTTTTAACCTCACAAATTATGGTTTCCAGTTTTTCACATATAGCCTCCTGCCTCTTCAATCCGACACTTAAATATTTCTCCTCTCCAATACACGAACAAGCAGACACAAAATGGCGTCTGAAACTTCTTTCATCCTCCCTAAAATCCAACAACATTGATAATATATCGGCGTGATCCGTTCTCATAGAGAATTCTCATTATTACCTCTGGTGGAAACTAATTGCATTTTTTGTCCTCCATAATTATTTATGGCCGCATAACGTATTTTGTCTGCCAGTTTAGTGCTGCTCTTTCCTCTTAGCGCCTTACTCACCATAGCCTCCGTAACATCAAACAGTTCTGCAATTTCCTTTACCTTGCCATAGCCTACAATTATCCGGTTTAAATCTTTCATTTTATGCTATATACAATACTGGAATTTATTTTTATCTTTACGGTAGTGTTAAACTTTAACAAGTGTTTAGTCACTGCAAAGTTAATTGAGATATTTCATTTTAACAAGAAAATATGAGAGAATTTTCA
>DAONEN010000003.1:54698-62766 GCA_035403105.1 Candidatus Egerieousia sp.
CTGCAAAGTTAATTGAGATATTTCATTTTAACAAGAAAATATGAGAGAATTTTCAACCCTAAAGCAAAGAATTTTAGAATACTTGGAGTTAAAGGGTATAACGAGGTACGAGTTCTACTCTGCTACCGGTATTTCAAATGGCATTTTATCTCAAAAAAATGGACTATCAGAAGAGAATTTGTTAAAGTTTCTCAAAATTTACCATGACGTTAATTTTCACTGGTTTCTGACCGGCACCGGGGAGATTATAGATAAGGATACCGATAATCCGAGAAAAAGTGGTAAGGCTATGTCCATTCAGCCACACCACCTGATCAAACAGGGCAACCGCAACGAATTAAATATGATCTGTAAACTCGCAATGAAAAATGCATTGTTGGAAAAAGAAAATAAAGAATTGAAAAATCTCCTTAAATACAGATCAATAGCTACTAAATAAATTTACTTAACTTTTATCAAAGAGAAGATACCAACTGTTTGATTTTTGTCTCAGCAATTTTCAAATTATACTGAAAATTAAGAAGTCTGGTCCTTGACTCCATATAGTTTTCCTGTGCCTGATGAACCTCCAATGATGTGGTTTGACCTAATTCCATACGTTTCAAGCATATTTCCATATTTTCAGCAGCTAATTTGCAATTATCTTTTTCTATACGCAATAACCTTGTCTGATTATCATAATCTGCATAAGCGTTTTGTAAATCTATTCCGGTCTGTAATTTTAAATTATTCAAATTGTATTGACTTGACAGCAAATTCATTTTGGCAACGGAAAGTTTACGCTTTGTTTCACCTGCATTATATATGGGAACGGATAGCGTTCCACTCATTTGCAAACCGTGCGAATTATTATGCAGTGTAGATTCAGAAGTAGATGTTTGTGATAAGTAATACCCTCCTTTGAAATTTAATGACGGTAAATAGGTCCTTTTAACCTCTTGCAAAGCCAATCCCTCAACATCAACCTGTTTCTGCATAGCAAGAATGCCCACATTTGATAAATCCAGATTCCTTAACACATCCGCCTCAACCGGAATGACGGTAAATCGCACGGAATCAATAACATCATACTCCTGCATATTACTTTGTCCTAAAATATTGCTTAATGCTTTCTTTGTTTTAACTATGATATTCTGTTGATTTATAGCATTCTCGGCTGCAACATTAAAATCAATTTGAGCTTGCAGCAGTTCAGTTTTATCCATTTGACCGGCATTAAATCCGGTCTGGGCAATAGTAACCCTCTGTCTATTATAATCGATAACCTGATTTATATATTTTAACTCCTGCTTCTGCCTTACAACATCATAATAAGCCGCCATAACATTATAAATGACCTCCATAACTTTTGATCTAAATTGCAGCTCCCCGATAGCCTGGAGTTCCGATAATTTTCTCTTTGTAACAAACATTTTGCCTCCGTCAAACAAAGTCCAGGACAACTCCGCTCCAGCCGAAAATACAGAACTAGATTTATCGGTCTCATTGTTCTTGGATCCGGATCCGTTGAGACCAATTTCCGGCAACATCCCGGCATTACCCATAGTATTATTAATCCTACTTATATCAGCATCATTACGTGCAATCAAAATATCAAAATTATCTTTAAGCGCTGTGCTTACCGCTTCCTCAGGAGACAGTATCCGCTGCGCATTAATCCCGACGGCAAACATTATCGCCATAATCAATAACAAAATTTTCTTTTTCATCTTTTTTTATTGCTTGACATAACAATGTAGGTAACAGGTATCACAAATAGAGTTAGTATTAGTGAAAATAAAAGTCCGCCAACTACAACCGTACCAAGGGGCGCACGACTTTGAGCACCTGATCCCAAGGCTAATGCAATAGGCAAACATCCAAAAATAGTGGCCAAGGAAGTCATCAAAATAGGGCGGAATCTGGCCCGAGCCGCCTCAAATGCTGCAACTTTTTTATTTAGCCCGAGCTTACGTTTCTGGTTTGCAAATTCTACTATAAGAATACCATTTTTGGTAACAATACCTATAAGCATTATAATTCCTATTTCCGAAAATATATTTATCGTCTGGTGAAAAATCCACAGAGATAACATAGCACCGGCAATAGCCATCGGCACGGTAAGCATTATTATAAAAGGATCTCTAAAACTCTCAAATTGCGAGGCCAGAATAAGGTATATCAGCAATAATGCCAGCAGCAAGGCAAAGGAAATATTGGAACTGCTTTCCGCAAGGTCTCTTGATGAACCGGATAAATCTGTATTGAAGGAGCTATCCAGTAATTTCCCCGCAATTTGTCTCATTTCCTCTATGCCTTCTCCCAGAGTCCTCCCCTTTGCAAGGTTTGCTGAAATGGTAGCCGATTTATAACGATTATAGTGATACAAAATAGGAGGGTTGCTGTTTTCTTCCGTTTTAACGAGATTATCAAGTTGTATCATTTTACCCGATGCTGAACGAACATATAACGATCTTATATCTCCGGGGTTGCTGCGATCTTGTTTATCTATTTGTCCTATAATATAATACTGTTTATTGTTGACCAAAAAATAATCATACCTCCCTCCGCTGTAAGCAAGGTCAAGCAGGCTTGAAACATCCTTTTCATTTACACCCAGCGTATTGGCTTTTAATCTATCGACGGTAAGATTTATTTCCGGTTTATTAAATTTCAAATCAACATCGACATTGCTGAACACGGGGCTTTCCTGCACACGGTCCATAAATTCCGGTAAAACTTTTTTAAGCTTTTCAAAGTCAAGATTTTGAACAACAAATTGTACCGGAAGACCTCTTGATGAGGCCGTGGTGATCGTAGGCTCCTGACTGGGAATAAGTCTTCCGTCCGGAATCGTGGAATATATCTTGGACAATCTGTCAAAAACCTGCTGCTGCGTAATTCTTCTCTGTGACGGATCTTTTAAAAACGTAGTGACCGACCCCGTGTTTGCACTAGCATTTCTCCCGCCTGAATACCTCGCAAGAACATATTTGACACCAGGTACGGAATCAAGGCTGATCTGGGCAACTTTATCTATAAACTGCTGATTATATAAATATTCCGCACCTTCAGGCGCCGTAATATTGGTTCTTATGTAACTGTGATCCTCCAGAGGGGCCAATTCCGATTTTAGTGCTCGCGATAGTGAAAAAATAATTAAAACACAAAAACCCAAGATAGCAAATGCAAGCCATTTGTTTTTTATAAAATAACTTAAGACCCTGCCGTACATTTTTTCCATCCTTGTGAAAAACGGCTCGCTCGACTCGTAAAAACGAGAATGATGTGAAGCCGAACCACCTAGAAAAACATTTAAAACAGGAGTCAGCGTCAGGGATACAAATGCAGATATAAGTACTGCACTTGCAACTACTATTCCGAACTCGCGGAACAGACGTCCGGTGA
Organism: Candidatus Egerieousia sp.; assembly: GCA_035403105.1. Taxonomy (GTDB): domain Bacteria; phylum Bacteroidota; class Bacteroidia; order Bacteroidales; family UBA932; genus Egerieousia. The sequence goes on from DAONEN010000003.1 coordinate 58,086, forward strand.
ATCCCTGCATAAAAATAACGGGTATAAACACTATTGCAAGCGTGAGTGATGTCGAAATAACGGCAAAGAAAATCTCTCTGGTCCCCTCAAAAGCGGCACGCCATTTATCCATTCCGCGCTCTATACGCTTGAATATATTTTCGGTTACAACTATGCCGTCGTCCACAACAAGACCCGTCGCCAGCACCACTCCCAACAACGTCAATACGTTTATGGAAAAACCGAACACATACATAAAAAAGAAAGTGCCTATCAGGGAAACAGGTATGTCAAGCAACGGCCTGAGTGCGATAATCCAATTTCTGAAAAACAAAAAAATTATCGCGACGACCAGTATGATAGCCAAAACTAATGTTTCTGCTACATCCTTGACAGATTGCCTGACAAAAACCGATTTATCCCTTGAGACACTAAGATCCATACCGGCCGGCATCGTTTTCTTTATTTGAGTCAGACGTTTATAAAATTCATCCGCTATCTGGATATCGTTGGCGCCCGGCAATGGAATAAGATTCAACATGACCCCCGTTGTTCCGTTTACCTTGGAACCGGACTCATCATCCTGAGGACCCAAAGAGGCTTCACCTATATCGCCGAATCTGACAATTTGTTTATCTGTCTGTTTAATTATGAGATTATTAAAATCATCCTCGGTTGTCAATCTGCCGTGTGTTTTAATAAGCAGCTCAGTGGAGGCGCCCCTTATTTTTCCCGACGGCATCTCCACATTTTCATTTACAAGAGCCGTCTTTATATCCGATGGCATTATACCATAAGCCGCCATTCGTTCCGGATTGATCCATAGACGCATAGCCGGTCTCTGCTGACCATAAATAGATACAGAGCTTACACCTGGGATAGTTTGTAATTTTTCCTGAAGCACGTTCTCCACATAATCGCTCAACTCTATGGCATTCATTTTACTGCTCTTGGCGGTCAGCATTATTATCGGGTCTGCATTGGCATCCGCTTTTGTGACGGTGGGCTGTGCGTCTATATCTTGAGGCAATGACTTGGTTGCCTGAGAAACTTTATCGCGAACATCATTGGCGGCTTTTTCCAGATCTGTTCCCAAATTAAATTCAACGGTAATAGCACTGACACCCATAGATGACTGGGATGATATTGATTTAACCCCCTCAATGCCGTTTATAGATTTTTCCAGCGGTTCAGTAATTTGAGACTCTACTATTTCTGAATTGGCTCCCGAATAGGAAGTCTGCACCGTAATCACGGGTGGGTCTATATTGGGATATAATCTGATGCCCAACAATTTAAATCCCATAAATCCCATCAATATTATAATCAGACTGTATACTACTGCAGTCACGGGATGCTTTAATGCATAATCGGAAATGATCATAATAACTACCTGCTAACGGATGAATAGAAAAGTTTGGACCCCTCTTTCAAAAACAATATTCCATTGACTATAACGGTATCTCCCGGAGTCAAACCATCCGTTACTTCTATCTTGGCGGATTTGCGGATTCCCGTTTTGACATTTACAAAATGAGCTTTCCCTTCACGCGCAATTATAACGGTTTTGTTTTCTTCTTCCGGAATGATCGCCTGGGTAGGAATCATCAAAGCCTTTGGATTCTCACCAAGTTTAAGATTGACATCGGCAAACGCCCCTGGGATCAGATCTTTTGATGCAGACGTAATTAAAGCCCTTACTTTCAAATTGCCGGTAGCATTATCTATCCCGTGCTCTGTGGCCATTACTTTTGCTTGATAGAGTTGAGCTTCATCGTAAACATTAAAATTTAATTTCATCCCGACAGAAACCACTGAACTATATTTTTCGGGCACGTAAAAATCAAGTTTTAATTTTTGATTGGTCCTTATGGTAGCAAGAGAAGTGGAAGCGCTTATAACGGCACCTATACTTATATTCCTAAGACCTATCGTACCGTCAAAAGGCGCCCTTATTTCCGTTTTACATATCAAGGCCTTTTCTTCTTCTATATCGGCACCTAACGTTCTCACCTGCAAGGCAGTCTGATCAAAGTCATTTTGACTTATACCGTTAACTTTAAGCAATTTGGACTGCCTGTTATATATTTCCTTTTCTATCTCCAACTGGGCCTGTAATTTTTTTAAAGTTGCCTTAAGGTCATCATCGTACAATTTAATCAGCATGGTTCCTTTTCTAACAATCTTGCCTTCCGGCAAATTTATAGCAACCACCCTGCCCGCAATTTCATTTTTCAATTCCACCTCATCGTATGCCTCAACGGAACCATTCACCGTTATATCGGAAGAAAGCAATGATGGAGTAACAATAATTGCATCCACTTTTTTATAATCATTATTTTTTTTCTCCCTGCCCCTTTCATGTTTTGTCAAACCTATTTTGACAAAAAAAAGTGCAAGAAAAATCATCGCGATGATAATTATTATGTTGGTTTTTTTCATTATTCCGTTTCCTCCTTAAGGCAAGAGATATTGTTTATTATCGTGTAAAGCATGGAATATAAATCCGCTATCTTTCCGGAAGGCAACCCTTTGAAGGAAATAGCCGCCAATTCGTTAAATATCCTCTCTATGTCAGGAATCGCCCTTGATCCCTTTTTCGTGACATGTAATTTGTATTCACGCCTGTCGTTTTTATTCTTTATTCTCAAAACAAAACCGTTATCAAAAAGGTAATCTACGATATGCACTACCCGTGTCTTATCCGTCATTAATTTATCCGCAAGATTTTGTTGGGTCAGTTCTCCGTTGCCAAGACCTATGAGCAACAGTGGAAAAAACGAATGTTCTATCCCCAAGTAGGATAAGCGTTTTTTAAGTGCTTTAAAAAACACCTTATTTATTCTACCGGTAATACGTCCTATAGGTTCCCTGACAATGTTGCTCTTTACAGTATTCGTACTTTCCGAATTTTTCATATAAGCCGCTTTTATCGACAGCAAATTTAGTTGTTTTTATAAACAGTTGTTACTGTCAACTGTTTATAAAAACATACACACCCTGTCGTTTACTAAATATTTTTATTGTAAAACCGCAATCCTTAGAAATTGAAATATTGGCTTTATTTGTAAATCATATACATCTCAAAACACTTCCTTTCTGGATGCACGATAACACTGTATTTTTCTCCGGAAGCTCTTTCCCCTCTCAACTTCAACCCTTTAGGTCCCATTTTATCAAAATTCCAAAATGATAAATAGTATTTTGACAGGGAAGAGGTATAATTGTCACGTTTGCCCTTTAAACGACTCTCTCTATCTAACGCAAAATTAGAATACTGGTACAGGTACGCGTTTTCACTTTGCGATTTAAGCTTGTCCCAAACTTTATTATATTCCGGCATTTCAAATGGCATTGACAGAATATCTCCCGTTTTGACTCCTGCCTCAGCGGCAGGTGAATTGGGATAAACACCAGCCACACGGCCTTTTTTATCGGCATCAAAAATCACCCCTATTCCATAATAAAAATGAAAATCTACGCGTCCGACCTGCTTAATAGGGAAACAACTCAACATTTCATATCCTATGTTGGAAGCAAAATCCTTGATAATAGCTTTTTTGCTATATAAAGTTTCATATTGCGCCCCCCATACGGCAGCAGCTTGCGATTTGCCGTTGCGTAATTTCTCCCCATCAAGCATGGTTATGGACATTCTGGTAAGATATTCCGTAGCAGTGTAATCTCCATAGGTCTGAGTATTAATATATTGTCTTGTTCCCCAACCGTCGCCATATTCATATCCATACCTGTACGTAGTTGAAATGGACTGGGTAGGCGGAACATAGTGATCCCGCCTGTCACTGTAAAATGAGATCAGAATTACAAGAGCCGGCTTAACTGTATCACGTTGAAGCCCTTTCTTTTCCATTATCGGTCCAATTACAGCCGCTATTTCTTTTTGTGCCAATGTATTGTCCCCATTGAAATCAAAATCAAATGATTTATAACCATACATAAAAACGTCCGGGTCACATTGAACCGAAATAGGTTCCATATCCAAAACCTTACGTGTAGAATAGTTAAGCACGTCTCCCTCATAGGCGTATTGCGCAAAGTCGCATTCGCGCGCAGCATGCTCGGCATCAACCTGTTGTCCATCAATTTTAATATCTCCGACTCTTCCTCCCAATTGTACAACTTTAAATACGCCACTCTTTTTATCAGTAAGAGAAGTTTCATCCGTACAATTCTTACCGTCAACGGAAAGAATTATATCTGTCGGTCGTATTCCCGCACTAAATGCAGGTCCGTAAGGGTCCACAGCAGTTACTACATAACGATTATTACCGGCAACATTAACCATTTTACCGTAAATACCGTACACATAATGTTGGGCTGCAGCTGGAATCGAAAGCCACATAAAAAAGAGAATTAAAACATAAAATTTTTTCATACTCATAATATTTTTTATAATAGCAGTTTCACAAAAACCAATTCTTATTATCAAATCATTAAAGTGACGGATCAATAGCTCTCATCATAGCCTTAATCTCCTGCTTTGCCGCCTTCCACCTGGGCACATCTACCTTAGGGCCAACCACTTCCACAACTTTAGCAGAAATAATGGACCCGACTTCTCCGCAAACCTCCAGTGGCATTTTATTGGCATGTGCATATAAAAATCCGGCGGCATACAAATCACCAGCACCGGTTGCATCAACAATATTTGCCGGTCTGGCTTCAATCCTATAGAATTTGC
>DAONEN010000004.1:0-60676 GCA_035403105.1 Candidatus Egerieousia sp.
GCAACCTGCTCTGCAGTTGCGCCAAGATTCATTGCAAGTACCATGCCTCCGATAATTTCAGTGACATCGGCACCAATCAAATGAACACCAATAAGCTTATCTGATTTTGCATCAGAAATCAGTTTCACAAAGCCGTCAGTTTTGCCCGCAGCGGTTGCTTTTCCGGATGCAGTAAACATAAATTTTCCAACCTTGTATTCAATCCCAAACTCCTTTGCTTTTTGTTCAGTAAGTCCGGCAGAAGCAATTTGAGGAGACGTATATGTCGCCCCCGGAATATGCTTATAATCAATTGGATGAAATTTTGCTCCAGGTTTACCTTCAAGTTCTGCAATATGCGCGACGCATGCAACGGCCTCAGCAGAAGCCACATGTGCCAATGCAGGAGTTGCAATCACGTCCCCTATTGCATAAACATCTCCACACGCATTATAAAACTCATTCACCGCAATCTTGCCTCTCTCCATCTTCACTCCAATCTCTTCAAGTCCCATATTATCAGTGTTTGGCGCAACACCAACCGCGCACAAAACTCTTTCCACATTTATAGTCTCAACACCTTTTTTGGTCTCGACAGTTAATTCACAATTGTCTCTCTCTGCTCCGCTCTCATCTTGTAACTTATTGAATTTAACGCCGGTAACTTTTGCAGAGGTCATAACCTTCATTCCGTTCTTACGGAAACTTCTGCTCAGCTGTCCGGAAATATCATCATCCTCCAGCGGCACAATCTTATCCAGGAACTCAATCAAGTAAACTTGCGTACCCATTGACAGATAGAAGTTTGCAAGTTCGCTTCCAATTGCTCCGGAACCGATTACGGCCAAAGATTTTGGCAGCGTTTTAGGTACAAGGGCGTCCTTATAGGAGATGATTTTTTCTCCGTCAAATGGTGCAAATGGCAGCGCTTTTGGGCGCGCGCCGGTTGCAACAATTATGTACTTTGCTGTAATAGTATTCTCAGCTGCTGCAACAGAGCCGCTCTCATTACTTGCAGCATCAACAGTCACGGTTACTGTATTAGCATCCAGAAATTTTGCAGTACCTGCAATAACAGAAACGTTGTACTTCTTGAATAAGAACTCAACGCCGCGGCGCATCTTGTCAGAAACTCCGCGCTCACGCTCCACAATCTTCTGAACATCAAAGCTTACATTGAAGCCGTCGGCAACAATTCCGTATGCCTCCGGATGTTTTAAAATTTCAAAAGCCTCAGCAGATTTCAGCAGCGCCTTTGTTGGTATGCACCCCCAGTTAAGGCAAATGCCTCCAATCTCCGCACGCTCTACAACGGCTGTTTTAAATCCGTATTGCGCAGCTTTTACGGCAGCAACATAACCTCCAGGCCCTGAACCTATTACAAGTATGTCAAAATCAAAATTCATATATAATAATCTTTACACAATCCCTTTCCCGTGACAGTTCTTGTACTTCTTGCCGCTGCCGCAAGGACATAGGTCATTTCTTCCAATCTTCTTTTCTACATGAATTGGAGCGATGCTCTTCTGCTCCCCGCTAGTTGTGGAGACGTCATCATGACTCATCTTCATCTGGCTCAAATCGGTTCTCTTCTTAGCAGCATCCTCTCTCACGTTCAGCTCATCATTCTGACGCAAAGGTATTTGTGCGCGTACTAAGAATGCAATCACATCCCTGCTGATTTTCTCAATTATGCTCTGAAACAAATTGTAACTCTCAAATTTGTAGATCAAAAGAGGGTCCTTCTGCTCATAAGTTGCGTTCTGAACTGACTGCTTTAATTCATCCATCTCTCTCAGATGCTCTTTCCAATGCTCATCAATCATAATAAGAGTGACACATTTCTCCAAAGCAATTCCTATCTCCTTGATATTGTCATTTGCCTTCTTGAGATTGACTATCAGCTGAAGCATCTTCTGACCGTCTGAAATTGGAATTGCAATATTCTGATATGTAGCAGATTGCGTCTTATACACCTGAGTAACTATCGGCTGAGCCTGAGTGGAAATAACATCTCCTCGGCGCTGAATAATTTCAGTAATTGCTTCAGCAATTTTATCTCCCAAATCTTCCCTTGAAGCATTCTCATAATACTGCTCATTAAAATCGGGAACCATTGAAACATCTCTCATCATCTCCAGCTTGAAATCTTCATAACCCATTGAATCCTTCTTGCCTGCAAGAACATCTGCATAATCAGCAATCATATTCTTGATGTCTATCTCTATTCTCTCTCCGTAAAGCGCATTCTTTCTTCTGGTGTAAATAACCTCTCTCTGGGAGTTCATAACATCGTCATACTCAAGCAGTCTCTTACGAATACCAAAATTATTCTCCTCTACTTTTCTCTGCGCCCTCTCAATTGACGAAGAGAGCATTGAGTGTTGCAGAACCTCTCCCTCCTGCATTCCAAGACCGTCCACAATCTTTGCAATCCTCTCTGCTCCAAACAGTCTCATCAAATCATCCTCCAAAGAAACAAAGAACTCTGATGACCCCGGGTCTCCCTGTCTTCCGGCACGTCCGCGCAACTGCCTGTCTACTCGGCGGCTATCGTGACGCTCGGTTCCTATAATTGCAAGACCGCCGGCCTCTATTACGCCAGGTCCCAGCTTGATATCTGTACCACGGCCCGCCATGTTTGTAGCAATTGTAACGGTACCGGCTTCACCTGCATGTGCAACGATCTCAGCCTCACGTGCGTGCTGCTTTGCATTCAATACGCTGTGCTGAATCCCGCGCAACTTAAGCATTCTGCTAAGCAGCTCCGATATCTCCACAGATGTTGTTCCGACCAATGCGGGACGCCCCTGCTTCCTCAGCTCAACTATCCTATCAATAACCGCATTGAATTTCTCTTTTTTTGTCCTGTATATCAAATCATTGGAGTCTATTCTGACAATAGGTTTGTTAGTAGGAATTGTAACAACATCCAGTTTATAGATTGACCAGAACTCTCCCGCCTCTGTAGATGCGGTACCTGTCATTCCGGCCAGTTTATGATACATTCTAAAATAATTCTGAAGTGTAATTGTAGCAAACGTCTGAGTGGCAGCCTCAACCTTTACATTCTCCTTTGCCTCAATAGCTTGGTGAAGTCCATCCGAATAACGTCTTCCCTCCAGGACACGTCCCGTCTGCTCATCTACAATCTTAATCTTATTATCTACATTTATGTACTCAACATCTTTCTCAAACAGAGTGTATGCTTTAAGCAGCTGGGTTACAGTATGTACGCGCTCTGATTTAACGGCGTAATCCGCAAGCAGCTCATCCTTCTTAGTCTGTTTCTCCTCCGGAGTTGAATTGTTCTTTTCAATCTCAGAGATTTCCGTACCCACATCCGGCAGGATGAAAAATTTTGTATCGCTCACAAGCCCGGCAATGTAATCATTGCCCTTATCCGTAAGCTCCACCGTCTTATCTTTTTCATCTATAACCATATACAGAGGATCTGTAACTATATGCATCTGCTTATTGTTGTCTTGCATATAGAAGTTCTCCGTCTGCAGCATAATTTGTTTTATGCCCGGCTCGCTTAAATATTTAATCAAAGGGTTGTAACGAGGCAGCGCCTTATGAGCTCTCAGCAAGGCCATTCCGCCGGCGTTATCTTTATTGCCGGCAGCAATTAATCTCTTTGCCTCCTGAAGATATTTGGTAACATCCCCTCTTTGAATGTTGTAAATCTTCTCTATATAAGGCTTGTACTCAGCAAATTGCTGGTCTTCTCCTTTTGGAACGGGACCTGAAATAATCAATGGTGTTCTTGCATCATCAATCAAGACTGAGTCTACCTCATCCACAATTGCATAATGATGCTTGCGCTGTACAAGGTCTTCCGTATTGATTGCCATGTTGTCTCTCAGGTAATCAAAACCAAACTCGTTGTTTGTACCAAATGTAACGTCAGCCCTATATGCACGCTTGCGAGCCTCTGAATTTGGCTCATGTTTGTCTATGCAATCTACTGATAATCCGTGAAATTCATAAAGAGGCCCCATCCACTCGGAGTCACGTTTTGCAAGGTAATCATTTACTGTTACCATATGTACTCCCTTGCCGACCAACGCATTAAGGAATACGGGAAGTGTTGCAACCAAAGTTTTTCCTTCTCCGGTTGCCATCTCCGCAATCTTTCCCTGATGCAGCACAATACCTCCAATCAGCTGAACATCATAGTGTACCATGTCCCACGTAATCTCATTGCCGCCTGCCATCCAGTGATTTTTCCAAATTGCATAATCACCATCTATTGTGACAAAATCTGCATGAGTGCTAAGTTCACGGTCAAAATCATTTGCCTTAACTTTAATGGTTTTATTCTCTTTGAACCTGCGCGCGGTGGACTTCATAATTGCAAAAGCAACCGGAAGCACTTCATTTAGAACGCCTTCAATTTCTTCATCAATTTGTTTTACCAGTTTGTCCACCTCAGTTGCACACTTCTCCTTATCATCCGCAGAGATTGTGACATCCTCAAGCTTATTCCTCAGCTCTCTTTTCTTACCCTCATCCGGAGCAATCCTGTCCAGAATAACTTTCTTAATCTTTTGACTCTCAGCTCTTAAATCATCATCTGACAAAGCATCAACTCTCTTGTACTCCTCCAGCACCTTATCAAGGATTGGCGCAACCGCCTTCATATCCCTCTCCTCTTTTGAGCCAAAGAGTTTCTTCAAACCATTTACAAATGAACCCATTATATTGACTTTTAATATTCTTTTCCAGCTCCCGACAGACAAACCTGTCGTGATAATTATTCTTATTGCTTATTACTATTGCACTGTGCTTACAGATTAAAAAGGGCTGGCGCGGACACTAAAGCCCGCCCGCCAGCCTCTTTCCTATAATCCTTTACTGAATTATTCCTTGGAAATTGCTCCCATAGGACATGCACTAGCGCAAGTACCGCACTCCGTGCATAGGTTAGGATCAATCTTGTAAATATCGCCGGCAGAAATAGCTCCTACGGGGCACTCATCTTTACATGTTCCGCAAGCTGCGCAATCAGTTGAAATTTTGTAAGCCATAATTAGTTATAAATTAATTGTTAAAATATTGTCTCTTAAAAAGGGACGGGAACTAATTTGCAAATATACAAACATCGTTCCCATTTCCCAAATTGTTACACACCTCTCATTTTGGCAGGTTTCTCCGCCAAAATGCCCTAAGAGCTGCTAATATCCAAATATATCCTGCGTTGTCAGTCTGACAATTTTTCCGTAATTAAGACCTTCCAAAGCCTTAAAATCAAGTTCCTCCGTGTTGCCGATGATTCCAATATTATACTTGCGGTTCTGAACATTATTTTTCTGATAATCTACAATTGACTGCAAATTAAGAGTTTTAAGATTATTATAGATATCCTTATTGATATCATAATCAAACCCTTGTCTATTAAGTGAAATGTAATACCAGATAACATTTGCGCCATTGTACCTTGTTGTTGCCAAATTCTGCAAAGAGTTTTCTTTTGCAACATCAAAAGATTTCTGTGAAACCGGCATATCTGTAAGAATATCACTGTACGCCTTAAGAGCATCCATCATCTTGTCATTCTGAGTGTAAATCAAAGCCTCATAGTAAAGAGGTTCTTTATCTTTGAAATAAGGAAATATGTGGCGTGCGCCTGCATGATATGCAAGACCTTTAGCCTCTCTCAAATCTTGGAAAACTATTGAACTCATTCCTGATCCAAAATAAGTATCGTACATCTTGATAAGAGCCCTGTCCTGAGGCTTGAATTTCTCTCCGTAATTGCAGATGCCATACATGTTGATCTGAGTTGCTTTATATGGAGCAACAAAAATGGTAGGCTGTTTTGACTCAGGTACTGCAAAACTTCTGGAAGGCGCATACTCTGCAAGGTTCTCTCCGCTCTTATGCATTGTATTTAGCTCAGCGATGGCTTTCTCTTTTGCAAGAGGTCCATAGTAAACAACGGAGAACTGATGCTTAAACAAATCTTTAACTATTCCTATCAGCTCTTCTGCCGTAAGCTTATCTATATCAGATGGTTTCAAACTACAAGTCTGAGGATTCTCCGCACCGTAAATAGTATAAGTTTCCAGTGCGTCCGCATTTGCGTCTTTATCACTCTTTGCATTGATCAGCTGCTTTTTTAAATTCTCTTTCATCTTTGAAAGCAGCTCCTCATCCGGTTTTACATTGGCAAACAAATCCTCCGCAATATCTGATGCCTGCTTCATGTTTTCACTTAACCCGCTAATTGTAATTCCGGTAGTATGTTCTGATACATTAGATGATAATGAGCATGCAAGATTATAAAGTTTTGACTTTATCTGGTCAGAAGAGAATTTATCTGTTCCCAAGTTGTCAAAATAATAAAGCGCATAATTTAACTTGTTATTATCATTACTTCCGGTTTTAAAGAAATAAGTCAATTCAAACAAAGAATTATCATCATTATGCTTGTAGTAAACATCTTGTCCTGATGCATTCTTACCTATTGACATCTCCTTATTGAAATCTACATAAACAGGTTCAATTGGTTTAGCACTCTTTATCATCTTCTCCATGTCTCTCAAGAACTGGCTGGAAGTATCTCTGTTTGTGCTGATTGCCGTAATGGCAGGCTTATCTATTTTCTGAATGCCTTTCTCCGTCCCTACAACTTTGTTAACCTGTACATAATTATCTCCAAAGTATTTATTGACAAATTTTACAATATCAGCCTTTGTAATTTTGCTCAATCTCTCACCCTCATTTACAGTGAAACTCCAAGGAGTTCTGTCAATGAAGCTGCTGTACATCATTCCTGCCCTATGCTGGTAATTATCCAGATTCTGCATCTGAGAACGCTTATAGTTATTCACAATTGCAGTCAGCATTGACTCATCAAAATCACCTTTCTTAACTTTATCCATCTGCTCAAAAAGGATATTCTTAACCTCTGTAAGGCTCTGAGCCTCTTTAGGTTCTCCCCCCATTAAGAATAGCTGATAATCGGTTAAACCCTCTGAGCCTGCAAATCCTCCAAGGACTTTTTGCGGTCTGTTAACATTTTGATCTATAAGTCCCGCATTTCCACGATTATTCAAGATATTGCTTACCATGTATAGGGTATCTCCAATATTGGATATCGCTCTTCCGTCTCTGTAAGCAGAAGGGAATCTCCAAGCTATATAAACAAGAGGAGACTCTTGCCCATAAACCGTCTTCTCTACGTGTTTTGCAATTGGCTCTTCATCTTTAAACTTAAGCAACTTAAGATTATCATTCCTCTTCCAGTTGCCAAAATACTTTCTGATAATGGCAATTGCCTGGTCAGGATCAAAATCTCCTGCCATGCAGATAGCAACGTTGTTTGGAACATAGAAATTATGATAGTGTCTCCAAATATTTGTAATTGAAGGATTCTTAAGATTTTCCTGCGTTCCTATTGTTGTCTGTAATCCGTAAGGATGTTTTCTGAAAGTTGCAAACATTAACGTATCAAATGCCCTCTCCTGGTCATTCGAAAGGCCAAGATTATCTTCCTCGTAAACAGCCTCAAGCTCTGTATGGAATCCGCGGATAACCATATTCTCAAATCTGTCGCTCTGGATTTTAGACCATGCCTCAATCTGATTTGAAGGGATATCCTCTTGATATACAGTCATATCATAAGATGTGAATGCGTTGGAATTTTTAGAGCCAAGAGCGCCCATCAATTTGTCATATTCGTTTGCAACAAAAAACTTTGATGCCGCAAAAGAGATGCTATCAATCTTATGATACTCAACCTTGCGTGCTTCAGGGTCTTTTAAAGTTCTATAATACTCAAACTCCTTCTCAATCTGGTCCAGCATTGGCTTCTCTTTTGCATAATTGATTGTTCCAAAATGAGTTGTACCTTTAAACATGATATGCTCCAGATAGTGAGAAAGACCGGTAGTTTCATGAGGGTCATTCTTGCTTCCCGTTCTTACCGCAATGTAAGTTTGAATTCTTGGTTCCTTCTTAGTAACTGAAAGATACACCGTTAAGCCGTTAGGCAAAGTGTAAATTCTTGTGTTGGTGGGGTCATTTTTAACAATCTCATAACCTTTTGCGCCGGCAGGCTTTGTCGCTTTCTTCTGAGCAAAGGCATTGCCGCCCGCAGTTGTCAGCACCACCGCAAATGCGAGTGCGACTGTGAGCATTTTTCTTAATAACTTCATAATATCTTATTGAATTTTAATATTTCCGTTTTGCAGATTGGAGTCTTTTTTGCAAAAGCGTAGCAAATTTAATCAAATTAATAGGAGTTTATAATTATATTTGTAGAGTACGCAATGAAAGTTATGCACAATATGAAACTATTTGAAAGAAAAGTATCTGTCGCGACAGTTAAATTACACATTACAAGTCTATTAGCATTGCTTGTCATCATAGCCTTGCCTCTTGGCGCCTATGCTCAAACAGGACACAGCATTGCATTAAAATTTAATGAAGTGGTTCATAACTTTGGAAAGATATCTATTGATTCAGGTGCGCAGAAATGTCAGTTTGTTTTTACAAATGTCAGTTCTTCTCCGGTGGCCATAAGCAACATCCTCTCTTCTTGCGGATGTACTACTCCTTCATGGAGCAAGGCGCCAATCAAACCGGGAGATAAAGGTGTCATTAAAGTGACGTTTTTGAATGACCAGGGACCTTATCCTTTTGACAAAACTTTGACGGTTTATACAACTGCTTCTGAAAAGCCTATAATTCTGAGAATTACGGGATTTGTGTATGAAAAGGACCGCCCCCTCGGTGAATCATTCCCGGCAAAATTTGGCCCGCTTGGAATGAAAGTTTACGCACAGGACGCGGGACAAATTGAGCAGGGTCTGTATAAAGTGCAGAGCGAGAATATTGTTAATCTTGGAAAATCACAGGTGTCCATAAAGTTTGCACATCCGTCCAAAGGTTTGACAATAAGTGTTTCCCCGGCCGTTCTTGGTCCCGGAGATGTGGGCAAAATCACATACCAGATTAACACAAAAGCGGCAACACACTGGGGAACAACAAGATATACAGCAGATCTTATCTGCAATGGGAAAGTGCTGAGGCCAAAATTTTTGGCAGAGTGCGTTATTGTTACACCATACTCGTCACTAACAAGCGAGCAAGTAGAAAACGGACCGGAGATGTCTGCGGAGTCCAGTACTTTTAACTTTGGAACTGCAAAAGTTTTTAAGAAAATTAAAGCGATTTTTAAGGCGCAAAACAAGAGCAACAAACCGCTGCGCATATATAAGGTTGAGACAAACGGAGCTTCAATAACAGTTGATTGTCCTGCGTATATACCTGCAGGCAAGAAGTTTACAATCACGGCTATTGCAACCCCTCTTAAGAAAAAAAATGAGGAGGTCTTTATTATCACTCTTATTACTAACTCACCTGAAAGACCGCTGATAAATTTATTTTTAGCGGGGGATGTTAAATAGCAAGGTGTTAACTAGCAACAGAGAATATTATGAGCAGAACAACTGACAGCTGGCCTCCAAAGAAGAGTGAAAAACCTGATACCGCATTATTTGAAAATGAGGGAGTTACTCCACTTCCTTCTGTCAATCCTTATATGAAAAATTTCTTTAAAAGGAAACAAAAAGATCTGACTGCCCAGGAGTATTTAAAGGGAATTTTTGCAGGCGAAACCTCTATTCTTGGACGTGCTATTACGCTGGTAGAGAGTTCATTGGCTGAAGACAGAGTGGTTGCAAAACAAATAATAGTAGGCTGTCAGGAGCACGTGCGCAAGAGCAAGATGAAGACGATGAGGATTGGAATTACGGGAGTGCCTGGCGCAGGAAAGAGTACATTCATTGAGGCTTTTGGAGGTTATATAACATCCGGAGGACACAAGCTGGCAGTGCTTACCATTGACCCTACAAGTGAAAGAAGCAAGGGAAGTATTCTTGGAGACAAGACCAGAATGGAGACTTTGGCCAATGATCCAAAGGCCTTCATAAGGCCTTCACCTACAGGAGGTTCTCTTGGAGGAGTTTCCCGCAAGACCAGAGAGACAATTGTGCTTTGTGAGGCGGCGGGATATGATGTGGTTTTCATTGAGACTGTTGGTGTTGGACAGAGCGAGACTATGGTACACTCAATGAGCGATTTCTTTCTGCTGCTTATGCTGTCGGGAGCCGGAGATGATTTACAGGGAATCAAAAGAGGCATAATGGAGATGAGCGATTTGATTGCAATTACAAAGGCTGACGGGAGCAACGCAGAGAAAGCAGAGGGGGCAAAAGCTCTTTATGCCAACGCATTGCATCTGTTCCCTCCTACAGATTCCGGTTGGGTGCCAACAGCAGTTACTTCATCCGCAGTTACCAAAAAAGGGCTGCCGGAAATTCTGAAAAAGATAGAGGAATATTTTAAGCTTGTTAAGAAAAACGGATACTATGAATACCACCGCAGGGAGCAGGCAAAGTATTGGATGTATGAGAGCATAGATGAGGAGCTGCGTAATAAATTCTACGATAATCCGGCGATAGCTGAGGCATTGCAAAAGTATGAAAGCAAGGTTCTTGCAGGGAAAGTTGATTCTTTCCTGGCCGCTGAAAAATTACTGGCGCTCTACAAGGATCAAGAGGAGACTCAAAGTAGCGGTTTTGCAAAAAAGTGCAAATAGAAATTAATAATTGATTGAATACATTAACATAATACTTGAGGCGCTGCGCAACGCGGTAATGATTACAGGTCTTGTAATCATTATGATGTTAATGATTGAATATCTGAATATTGAGAGCCGCGGAAAATGGTTCTCAAAGCTCAAGGGTTCTAAGCCGAAGCAGATTTTGCTGGGTGCGCTGCTTGGAGTAATTCCCGGATGCGTAGGAGGTTTTGCAGCCGTTTCTCTTTTTACCCACAACCTTATCAGCCTTGGCGCGCTGACCGCAATGATGGCCGCATCTGCCGGAGATGAGGCTTTTGTAATGATTGCGACAGTTCCTGGGAAGGCGTCAATGATTTTTGGTCTGTTGCTTGTCATAGGAATCGGAATAGGATTTCTAGTTGATTATGTACTGTTTAAGAAGCCGCACAATAAAGTCTGCAATGAGGAGTATGAAATTCACAAGGGCGAGGACTCAAGTGTTCCGTCAATCTTTAAAGCTGATTCATACAAAGTTATGAGGCATCCAAGCAAAGAGAGATTGTTGCTGCTGACCGGAATTGCAATTTTTATTGCTGCAATTTTTACCGGCGCTTTTACTGAGGACAGCGCAACAACCTCAGAAGCAACTGCATCTGCATATTCAGCAGGAAATCTGTCGGGACACAAATTTGTTTTAAACTTGTTTAATGAGAAGTGGCTGGATTATTTTTTTGCGGCGGTGAGCATTATTGTAATTTTTCTGACTGCCACTGCAAAAGAACATTTTATACAGGAACATATCTGGCACCATTTAATAAAAAAGCATCTGCTTCCCGTTTTCCTATGGAGCTTTGGAGCATTGGTAATCTGCGGGTTGCTGATGCTGAAAGTAGATTTGAATTCACTTGTGAGCAACTATATGCCGCTTGTAATTTTGATGGCGGTGCTGGTAGGAGTTATTCCGGAGAGCGGGCCGCACATGATTTTTGTGCTGCTGTTTGCAAACGGCACTCTCCCATTTTACATCCTGCTTGTCAACTCTATAGTACAGGAAGGGCATGTAAGTTTGCCGCTGCTTGCCGGGAGCAAGTCTGCATGGGTTAAGGCTAAGGCTGTTAATGCTGCGGCGGGATTGCTGATAGGCTTTCTGTGTTGGGCAGTTTAAAAGAGAGCACTTGCACTGTTAATTGTCAGCAACTGAGCGAGTGCGTTTCGTACGAGCAATGATTTTCTTTAGAAAATCATTAACGAGAAGTAAGCCAGAGCGAAGGCTGACAATAACAGTGCATAAATTAATTAACGTATATAACACAATTATTATGAAAAAAGTAGTAGCATCACCAAAAGCGCCGGCAGCTGTAGGAACTTACAGCCAGGCAATTATAGCAGACAATACATTGTATGCAAGCGGTCAGCTTCCAATTGACCCTGCAACAGGAAACTTTGTAAAAGGCGGCTTCAAAGAGCAGCTTGCTCAATCATTACAGAACCTTAAGAATGTGCTTGAATCGGAAGGGTACACACTTGCCGATGCAGTAAAAGTTACCGTTTATCTTTCTGACATGTCTAACTTTGCATCTCTAAATGAGGTTTATGCTCAATACTTTATACAGCCATACCCCGCACGTGTAGCATTTGAGGTTGCAGCGCTTCCAAAGGGTGCGCTGGTAGAAGTTGATTTAATAGCAGTTAAGTAATCACCTGATATCCAAATAAAAAAAGCCGACTTTTACAAGCCGGCTTTTTTTATTTCTTTATAATCTTTACCTCAATTCATCACCATTCATAGAGATTAAGAACTCCTCATTGCTTTGAGTGCGTTCTAGACGGCTCTTCATAAATTCCATTGCCTCAACGCTTGTCATATCTGACAGGTGGTTACGCAGAATCCATGTACGGCGCAGTGTCTCACGGTCTAGCAGCAAATCATCACGACGGGTTGAACTCAATGTGACGTCAACTGCAGGGAATACTCTCTTATTGGAAAGTTTGCGGTCCAGCTGAAGTTCCATATTGCCGGTCCCCTTGAATTCCTCAAAGATAACTTCATCCATCTTGGAGCCTGTGTCAATCAAAGCTGTCGCGATAATTGTAAGAGAACCTCCATTCTCAACATTACGCGCCGCGCCAAAAAATCTCTTTGGTTTGTGAAGCGCATTTGCATCCACACCGCCGCTAAGTACCTTGCCGCTGGCAGGTTGTACAGTATTATAAGCGCGCGCAAGACGTGTTATAGAGTCCAGCAAGATTACAACATCATGCCCGCACTCTACCAATCTCTTAGCCTTCTCCAATACTATGTTGGCAACCTTTACATGCCTCTCCGCAGGTTCATCAAATGTAGAAGCAACAACCTCAGCCTTAACGCTTCTGGACATGTCCGTAACCTCCTCCGGACGCTCGTCAATTAGAAGTACGATTAAATAAACTTCCGGGTGATTATCTGCAATTGCATTGGCTACCTCCTTAAGCAAGACCGTTTTACCAGTCTTAGGCTGCGCAACTATCAAACCTCTCTGTCCCTTTCCTATTGGAGTAAACATATCTATTATTCTGCAAGAGAGATTGTTATGTCCATTCTTTATAATCTCAAATTTTTCATTTGGAAACAGCGGTGTCAAGAAATCAAATGGTACTCTATCTCTTATGAAAGCAGGATCCCTTCCGTTAATTTGGTCAATCTTAACCAAAGGAAAATATTTATCACCCTCTCTTGGCGGTTTAATCTCTCCAAAAACAGTATCGCCTGTCTTAAGTCCAAATAATTTGATTTGAGATTGCGAAACATAAATATCATCCGGTGAATTCAAATAATTATAATCCGGTGAACGCAAGAAGCCATAGCCGTCAGGCATAATTTCCAAAACTCCGTTAGCTCTTACAACTCCCTCAAAATCAAACTTTGCCATTGCAGGCTGTTGGGGAGCATTATTTTGCTGCTGATTTTGCTGGCGCTCATGTTGATGGCTTTGCTGATGCTGCCTGCTCTGACCTCCGTTGTTTGTATTATTATTTATCCCGACAGTTTGCTGAACAGGAGTCTGCTGCTGCTGTTCAGCAAAAATCTGAGATTGATCATCTTGCAGCGGCTGTTGTATAACGGGCTGCTGAAGCTGCTGTTTGACAGGTTGTTGGGCTGTCATATCTTGCTGCGCAATTTTTTGCGGCTGCGGCACCCTCTGTTGAACGGGCTGAGATGGTCTATGCTGAATAGGTTGATTTATTTGCTGTTGCGGTTTTTGCTGCAACGGTTGCTGTGCGGGCTGCTGATGCAACGGCTGCTGCTGTACGGGCTTCTGCTGCACAGGTTGCTGATGCAACAACTGCTGCTGTACGGGCTTCTGCTGCTGAGGCTTAACTTGCTGAGGATACTGCATTGCATCCGCAGATGCAGGAATATTCTTTTTGCGTGCCGCTTTTTTCTGTGCAGGCTGAGCCGGTCTTCCGCCATTGGCAGAGCTTACAGGTTCTCTCTGAGTAACAGTGCCTTGCGGCTGAACGGTAATAACAGATTTACTCTTTGCAATTCTCTCACGCGGCTTTCTTTTTGGCTTCTCAATTGGCTTGTCGACGGCCTGAATGGCCTGCTCGTCAAGAATTTTGTAGACAAGGTCCTCTTGAGAAAAAGATTTTGCCTTTGCTATATTTAGCTTCTCAGCAATAGCCAGCAACTCATCTAAGCTCTTGGCTTTCAATTCAATAATATCGTACATTAAGATTTTTATATTTGGATGCCACTCGCATCCAGAAGTTAATTACTAGAAATTCCCGATTGTTAAAAACGAACTGCATCCACTGAAACACTGAACGCGGGGCAAATATACAACTTAATTCCTGATTTCAAAATTTCTTTTTTGCATGCTCTCTGCCCCTGAATTGTTATTTATCCCAGTAGGAAGCATTCTTCTTATATTGAAGCAAATCAGCAAGCGCAGAGGCATTCGCGGCAATTCTAAAGCTCCAGCTCTCCCATTTTCCGTTAGGAATCCAGGAGATTGAAATCTGGAAACAATGCAGACTAAATGAACCGCTCAGCTGAGTTGTAGTCATCTTCATCTTTGTAAGATCAAAACCTGTATTTAAGCTGACACTCAAATCTTTATAAAGCTTTAACTGAGAACTTACTCCCAGTGTCATTGCGTGATTATTCTTTGTAAGCAGCTGATTATTGGCGTACTGATAAGTCTTGCTATATGAATAGCTATAGTTTAAATTAATCGCCCACGGCATGGAGGGGTCATAATAGTATACCCAGCCGCCGGGTATATACTCCCCCGTAACAGGGTGATAATAAACCCTCTGATAAGCCCCATCTCCAGAGGTAGAAACAGAGCCCGCTATTCCGCTCTGCGGATGATAATCTGCACCAAGTTTGCTTTTTCCCTCTCCGCTGAAACTATATGAAGTGGAAAAACTTGCATTAACAAGACGCGCAAGCTTAAATCCTCCCTCCTGCTCAATATTCAACTTATTAATTTTAGCTCCCTGGCTATTGATTGCATAGGGATCAAATGACATATTTCCGGAGAGAGCCATCTTTCCAAAAATAGTGGTGGTAGCTGAAACGCTTATATTTGAAAGCCTCAGAGAGTCTGCAAGAAAATTGTATGAACCGCTGATATTCAGCTGGTCTATCAGCTTGACTTTTCTTGTTCCGGTTCCGGATGTATCAGCTTTTGATTTAATCTTTGCCTCAATATTATTTCCAAAGGAAAAAGTCATGCCTGCACTTTTTCCAGTTCCGGGAGGAGAATAAATCTGCCCTGAATATTTATTGTAAACGATTGAATGCGCTGTTCCGCTCTTGTCAATATAATTCAACCTAGTGTAACCGTTAGATGCAGTCCCCATTTCCGGCTGATAGCTAAAACTTAACGTTGGAGTTATCATGTGTCTGATAGCCTGCAATGTATGATTCTTTCCAAATTGAAACAAGCCATACAATCTTGTAGAGAAACCAAGGCTAAACGCATAGGTCTGTGTAACTCCAAAAGTGCTGAAAGGATTGGAATATTCCGTTACCACTTTCTGCTGTTCCTGGTCATAATACTCTTTAGCGTCTGAGAAGAACCAGTTCATCCCGTATGATACCCCGGGAGAACCTTGAATGTATTTGAACAGAGTAAATGTTGGAAGTCCTATTGAAATATTGTGGCGCAATCCGTTTTTCATCTTCTTAAAGAAGTCAGAATCACCCACATCGGAACTCTTAAAGTTTATTTTGTTATCAAGGTTTGCGGAGTAATTGAAGGAAATTGTCTCATAAAATTTCTGCTTTCCCACCTGAACTTTTCTGCGGAAAGGATAAATTCTTGCAACGGTGAATGTAAGGTTAGGAAACGTTACTGCATAAGAGCTGTCTCTGGAGTTCTGGCTATGCAATGCATTGACAGATAAAGAGAACGGCGTTCCGGCCCATGCCTTTGTATATGAAATTGAAGATGATATCTGATTTGTCAGCGCCTTCTGAATTGTAGTTGAATTGTACGTACTGTTTGAGGGGGTGGAAAAATTAACCGATGCTCTAAAAGTTGTTCCGGGCCTTGCCTTGGAATCCATTGAGTGAGACCAGTTTAACGCAAAGTTAGTTGTCTTGAAATAATCCGGAGAACCCTGTTCACCTGTTTTATCAACAGAATAAACACCGCTGAATGTTCCGGCGTATTTATATCTTTTGCTGTATCTCATATTTGCATTCAAAGCCCATGAACCTCTGGTGTAAATATCACACGTTGCAGCAATATCCAAATGTTCTCCAAAAACAAAATAATATCCTAAACCTCTCAAATAGAATCCTCTGGCCGTCTCCTCCCCGTAAGTAGGAATTAAAATTCCTCCGCTTCTTTTGCTGATTCTTGGAACAAATCCAAATGGAAGAGCAAACGGCGTTGGCACATCTTCAACCACAACATAGGCAGGACCAAACACGGTCTTCTTAACGGCACCGCTGTTAATTACCTTTGCAGCAGTCATTTGCAAATAGAAATGAGGAGGATCCGCATCGCAAGTGGTATATCTTCCCTTGGAAATGTTAATAGAATTATCCGGCATTTTCTTTAGGAAATCTCCGTGCACATATCCCTCGCCTTCTTGCGTAACCATATTTCTAATTTTGGCCTTCTTGCTCTTAAAATTGTAATATACGCTCTCCATCTCATAAGAACTGCTTCCCTCTTTCATCACAGGCCTCCCCTGAATCACTCCCGTACTATCCGGCAATCCCTTGGCAAACACGGTTTTAGTCTCCATGTTATATGCCATATAATCTGCGGAAATAGAAATATTTGTATAATTTACTGTTACGCCTCCGTAATAATAAATCATTTTTCTTCCCTCTGTAAAGTCCTCCACTATAGAGTCCTTTGCCGTAGAGAACACAGGCTCTTTAAGCATGCTTATCTGAGCGGAATCCGCAATAGAATCTCTTCCCAGAGAGTCATTTACGATTTTTCTCCCGACAGAATCTTTTCCAAACTGTATTGTAGTATCTCTGAATTTAGCAGTATTTGCAGTTGTATCTAATATTTTTGAAGACAAGCTGTTAGCATTAGCAACCTGCTCTGAATGCGCCTTTTTGTTCCTCTTAACCTTGTGATTTTGGAGCATGGCAAAGCCCTGCATGCTCAACAAACAGCATGCAATAACAATGCAAGTTTCTATGTAGGGTGACTTTCTAAAAGACATCAAAATGCATCTCTTTGCACTACGGCTTTATTTTTAGTACTTTTGTATCTGTCGGGATGCTACCCGACAAGTGCGCAAATTTAACATATTTTTACAACTAATATGCCATTAGCATTTAATAGAAAAAAAATTGGTAATGTGCGGTCTCGCAAAAAATTATTCTGCGCCGCATTTTTATTATTGATTGCGCTTATGCCATTTCAATCATTTGCCCAGTCGCTGCAAACGCCTAACATAAAGACAGTTGTAATAGATGCGGGACACGGCGGAGGAGACACTGGAGCAATGAGCAAGGATAAAAAATTTAAAGAAAAAAATATTACTCTTGCAGTTGCTCTTAAATTTGGAGCAATGCTTAGTGTAGCCTACCCGTCTATAAATGTAATCTTTACAAGAAATTCAGATTTCTTTGTTCCGCTTGAAGAAAGGTCAGCAATAGCAAATAGAAATAAAGCAGATTTATTTATATCCATACATGTTAACTCTGAACCCGGCACTAACGGAATAGGTACAGAGACATTTGTTATGGGAACTCACAAGAGCGGAAACTTTGAGCTGGTTAAGAGGGAAAACTCTGTGATTACCTTGGAAAGTGATTATTCATCAAAGTATTCCGGCTTTAACCCAAACTCTCCGGAGTCTTACATTATTTTTTCACTGCTGCAGAATTCCCACTTGGAGCAGAGCATTAAACTTGCGCAATGCATTCAGGAGCAATATCAGAACGGACCAATAAGAACCAACCGCGGAGTTAAACCTGGTGCCTTGTATGTTTTGTGGAAAGCTGCCATGCCGGCAATCCTGACTGAGATTGGCTTTATTTCAAATAACACTGATTTGGAGATAATTACTTCAGAAGATGGACAAAGACAAATTGCCGCAAACCTTCTTAGAGCATTCTCAAAATATAAAATTCTCTATGAGGGCGGAAAACTGGAAAATCTGCCACCTGACGCATTTGCAGATGAAAATGCGCTGCTTGCCAAAGCTAATGCGGGACAAGATGATATAAAGGAAAACAGTGAACATAAAGAGGAAGACGGCAATGTAGAGGAAGGTAACATCCGTGAGAATGAAGAGAATACAAACAGAGAGAGCGAGAGGTTTAACAACAAAGATACAGTTGTGAAAAGCAATATATCTGAGAATAATGCCACTGAAAACAGCCGCAAGGAATTGCTGTATCCTGCCGATACTCAAGAAACCGCAAAAACAAGAGAGGTAGAGGACAAGAACAGCGGTGAGACCTTTTATTGCATTCAGATACTCTCTGTAAACAGAGAACTTGGCAAGAACTCACCCGATTTGAAAGGGAGGAAAGATGCTGATTTTGTGAAGATAGGAGGAGCTTATAAATATTATTTGGGGAACTGGGGCGCCCGCTCTGAGGCAGCAAGAAATTTGAGCGAAGTTGGCAGAACGTTTAAAGGCGCTTTTGTAATAAAAATAAGCAACGGCAAGATTGTAAATTAACTATATTCGCAATATGAAATTTACAAGCAGTCAGAAAATAGGATTTTTTGTCATATTGGTGATAGCGGCTATGTTCTTTACTATCAACTTTTTAAAAGATCATGATTTGTTTAAGAAAAACTTCAGGTGCTACACCTATCTTGACGATGTGCAAGGATTGTCTGTCACCGGCCCCGTATATATAAGGGGTCTTAAGGTTGGAACCGTTGAGAGCATAAATTTTGCTCCTCAAAAAGACAGCTTTCTTGTAAAACTTTCTATCAAAAATGATTATGCAATTCCTATAGATTCCAGGGCGGAAACCTACAGCTCCGATATTCTTGGGTCAAAGTCACTGAGGATTGGACTTGGAACTGCCGGTATCCACGCAAAAGACGGAGACACTCTTAAAGGAAGCAACATTCCGGATATGATGTCTCTTCTTTACCAATCAATGGGACCGCTTAGGGATCAGGTATATGCGCTAATTGGAAATCTCAACAAAACGCTGGATAATATAAATCTTATCTTAGATTCTAACGCCCGTTATAACCTGCAGAATTCTTTTGCAAATTTAAATAGCACGCTGTCTAATACAGAACAGCTTTCCGCCTCTCTTAATTCAATGACCCCGGACTTATCATCTGCCATTAAGAACGTTAATGGCTTGACATATACGCTAAATGACCCTCACGGAAATCTGTCGACGACATTGGTCAATTTGAACAAGACTTCTCAGCAATTGTCAGAACTGCAACTTAAAGAGAGTATTGACCAATTAAACAAATTGCTTAAACAGATGCAAAACCCCAATTCTACGCTTGGAAAATTGATGACCAATGATGAATTGCACAACTCCATGGATAGTTTGATGAGAGAGGTTGACGATTTGGTGAAAAAAATTAAAGAGAATCCTAAAAAATACATAAGGGTGACTGTCTTTTAGAATGAGTACAAATTGAGACTAAAATAAATCCCCTCATATCTTAAAGGAAACAAGCAAATTACATATAAACTATTGATTAATAGGCAATTGAAAATTATGCATTTTTTTTAATCTGATTTATAGCCTATTAAAATATTTCTCAAATAAACAATAGTTTTTAAATTTTTTTATAACTTTTTTTTCACCACTTTTGTTCAAGCAAAAAGATCAATTTTATCAGATGGAGAGCACGAAGCACATACAAGTTTGGAATGAGTGTTTGCAGTTTATAAAAAACAACACACCAGAAGCAGTATATGAAAAATGGTTTAAACCGGTAAGGGCGCTAAGTCTTATTGGCTCCACTCTGACAATTGAGGTACTTTCTGATGAACACATGCGTCAGCTGGAGAGCGACCGACTTATAGATATTTTGGCGGCAGCTCTAAAGAAGGTTCTAGGAGATTCCGTTAAGCTTATGTACAACGTCAGGGTTGTGGGAGGTTCTTTTGTTACTATCCCTCACCAGAATGGGAAATGGCCTACAAACAGGCCCGTTCCTTTCCCTATTCAGCGTAACAGCAAGGATGAGGCTGTTATACCTAACCCTTTCATTATTCCTGGTTTGCAAAAGCTTCACATTGATCCTCAGCTTAATCCCAAGTACTCTTTTGAAAATTTCATAGAGGGTTCTTGCAATCGTCTTGGGAAAAATGCAGGGGAGAAAGTGGCGGCAGCTCCGGGCAACAGCCCGTTTAACCCTCTTTTCATTTACGGAGGCTCTGGCTTGGGTAAAACCCATTTAGCTCAGGCGATAGGATTAAGAGTTAAGGAAAAATATCCTGATAAAATTGTTTTATATGTTAGTGCAAACAGATTCCAGACACAATATATGGACGCTGTTAACGTTAAGAACAATCTTACGGATTTTCTTCACTTCTACCAGACGATTGATGTATTAATTATAGATGACGTACAGGAATTCGCAAAAAAAGAGGGCACTCAGAATGCCTTCTTCCACATCTTTGATCATTTACAACAATCCGGCAAACAGCTTGTTTTAACGTCTGATTGCGCACCCGGCAGCATGCAGGGACTGGAATCTAGACTATTGTCAAGATTTAAATGGGGTTTATCCGCAGAGCTTTTGCCTCCGGATTTTGATACGCGGAAAAATATTTTTATTGCAAAGAGCCAGGCTGAAGGCATTGTACTTCCGGATGACGTTATAAATTTCCTTGCAGAAAAAGTAACTGGGAGCGTGAGAGAAATTGAAGGAACTCTGGTATCACTTCTTGCTCACTCAACCCTTAACAGAGAGGACATTACACTTGACCTTGCAAAACGCGTAACAGAGCAAATTGTTAATGTTGAGAATCAGGAAATATCCTTGGACAAGGTACGCAATACAGTTTGCGATTACTTTAAAATCTCACGCGATGCAATTGTCTCAAAAACAAGAAAGAGAGAGATTGTACAGGCAAGACAAATAACAATGTATCTTGTAAGAAATCTTACAAAGACATCTTTGGCATCCATTGGGAGCCAGATTGGCGGCAAAGACCATGCAACAGTCATTCACGCCTGCAACACAGTTTCAGATTTGATTGAAACTGACAGAAATATCAGGCGATACGTAACCGAGCTTGAAAAACAATTGAAGCCCGCCGGAAACTAAAAAAAAGCAGCATTCTCATGCTGCTTTTTTTATTAACTTTACGATTATTATTTAATAGAATAATTTAAAATCATGATTATGACTAGCAATGATATTCTAAACATCTTTAAAGAAATAACTACCGTTCCAAGAGAGAGCGGACATGAAGAGAAAATAGGAAAATGGCTTTTTGATTTTGCAAAGAAACATAATCTTCCTGCAAAAAAAGACAAAGCCGGTAACGTTCTTATTACTAAACCCGCAGATAAGGGAATGGAGAAAGTTTCAACAATAATTATGCAGAGTCACTGTGATATGGTCTGTGAGAAAAACGCAGGTGTAAAACATGACTGGAGCAAAGACCCTATCAATTATAAAGAAGAGGACGGATGGCTGGTTGCGCACGATACAACACTTGGCGCAGACTGTGGTATTGGAATGGCAAGCCAGCTTGCAGTTCTAATAGATCCTGATCTTAAAACGGGAAAAATTGAGGCATTGTTTACTACATCAGAAGAGACGGGTTTGGATGGAGCTAAGGCCCTTGATCCTAAGTTTGTTACGGGAAAAATACTTCTGAATCTTGACTCAGAGGATGAAGGACAGGTTTGCATAGGCTGCGCTGGCGGATTAGACTCTGTCGCGACTTTAAAATATACTCCGGAACCTCAGACAAAAGGTTTCTTAAAATACCAAATTAGAGTATTTGGAAGTCTTGGCGGACATAGCGGAGATGATATTAATAAAAATAGAGTCAATGCTAACCAAATGCTTGCAAGAATTCTGTTTGGAATTTTACATAAGCACAACATTGAACTTTATGAGATTGACGGCGGCAATAAAGACAACGCAATTGCACGTGAAGCTCATGCAATTATTGGATTCAACAAGAATGCAAAAGCCTCTATAACAAAGATTTTTGAAACTGTTGCAGCCGAAATTAAAGATGAATATAAATTATCTGACAAGGGCGTTCAAATGGAGCTGACTCCCGCAGAAAGCACTAAAAAGGCTATAGACCAAAATGTTATGGCAGCACTTGTTTATGCAATGGTTTCATCTCCTCACGGCGTTTACAAAATCAGCGATACTATAAAAGGACTTGTAGAAGTATCCACCAACCTTGCTTCCGTTAAGATGATGCCTGGCAACACAATAAAAGTGACAACCAGCCAGAGAAGCGCAGTGGATTCTGAGAGAAAATGGATGGCGCAGCAGGTTGAAGCTTGTTGGGCTCTTGCCGGTGCAAAAGTTGTCCGTACATCTGAATATCCTGGCTGGACGCCTAAACTGAATTCCCCTACTTTGGAAATCTGCAAAAACGCATATAAAAAGATATTCAATACTAACATTGAAGTAGTTGTAACCCCTTGCGGACTTGAGTGCGGATTGTTCAGTCTTAAATTCCCTGATATGGATATGGTTTCAATAGGACCGACTTTGCGTGGCGTTCATGCTCCCGGTGAGAAGCTGGATTTGGCTTCTTTGGAGAAATTCCGCAAATTATTGGTTGAGATGGTGAAGAATATAAAATAGCCAACACAATACACGGTAAAAAAAAAAGTGCGCTGTAAAAACAGCGCACTTTTTTTTCCTCTAATTTCCTCTAATTTCCTCTAATTTCTTGAATGGCCATGCTTGGATTAGAGCTGCCAAATACAGCATTGCCCGCCACCAAAATATCTGCACCGGCATCCTTGATTTCTTTGACATTTTGAAGATTAACTCCTCCGTCAACTTCTATTAAACATTTTGGATTGCGCTGCTGTATGAATTTTTTTAGACGTACAATTTTCTCTGTAGACGTAGGAATATAGCGCTGCCCTCCAAAACCCGGGTTAACAGACATTAGCACCACATAATCTGCTTCAGAAATGATTTCATCCAAAAGGTATACGCTTGTTCCAGGGTTGATAGCCACTCCGGCCTTCATTCCGAGTTCTTTTATTTGTTGCACGGTTCTGTTTAAATGGAGGCAAGTTTCATAGTGTACGCTAATACTTCCGACTCCGCAACTTTGATAATCTTTAAAAAATTTCTGCGGTTCAACAATCATTAAATGTGCTTCCACGGGACGTTTTGCCCTCTTTGTAATTGCCTTTATAACAGGGGTTCCGTAAGATATGTTTGGAACAAAGACACCATCCATTATATCCAGATGAAAAATATCTCCACAATTATTTACAATATCAATGTCTTTATCCAGATTTCCAAAATCTGCGCTCAACATTGATGGTGCTACCAATACGCTCATATTTTTAGTAATAAAAATCTTGTGGTTTATAATTTTGCAATGACTGTCTGACAAGCCGTAACCTTATCTCCCACATTAACTTTAATCTCTGCGTCCAAAGGCAGGAATAAATCCAGACGGCTGCCAAACTTAATGAATCCCAACTGATCACATTGATTAGCATGTTCATTCTCTTTTGCATAACAAACAATTCTGCGCGCTACATAACCGGCAATTTGACGCAGGAAAATCCTCTTGCCTCCTGCCGTCTCCACTGCAATGCTTGTTCTTTCATTCTTTACAGAAGACTTTGGATGCCAAGCAACCAGATAATTTCCCCAGTGATGTTTATAATACAACACCTTTCCGCTAACCGGAAAATAATTTATATGAACATTGCAAATTCCCATGAAAACGGAAACTTGCCTGCATCTTGAATGCAAAAATTCATCCTCCTCTACCTCCTTAATAATTACCACTTTACCATCTGCAGCTGATATGACTGAAGACTCATCAATCAACGCAACCCTTTTGGGCACGCGGAAAAAATAGGCAATAAAAACAAAAAGAGCTGCAAATAAAATTGCAATTGTAGATGTGATAAATGTTACTCCAAAAAAGAGCCAGATAATGCCTATAATCACGGCAAATACCAAGAATGTTATTATCAGAGCTCCATATCCTTCTTTGTGAATAATCATGACAATTAATTCATTGTTAGCAATCTATAATAATTGGGCTAGCCCCAACATACCAGAGTAAAAATAACTGCAACCGGAAAAGCCAGAAGCGCACTGTCAAATCTGTCCAGCATGCCCCCGTGTCCGGGCATTATTGTACCGGAATCCTTGACGCCAAAATTACGCTTTAACTGAGACTCAACCAAATCTCCATAAACCCCAGCGGCAAAAATCAAAAATGTAAATATTACATCACCAAAAACAGAGAAATTTAGAACCCTTGTAACTCCCAAAATTACGGCAGCTATTCCGGCAGTAATTGCTCCTCCAATTATTCCTTCCCAAGATTTTTTTGGAGAAATTGAGGGGAATAATTTATGTCCGTGTTCCCCCTGTCCAAAAATGGTTCCGAAACAATAGGCGCCAACGTCGGAAGACCAAAGGATTATAAACAGCGCGGCCGTTGTCCAACCATTGTAAACTCCGCTCCAATAACGCGGAAAAGCAAGAAAGTTTAAGAGGGCAAACGGCAGAGCAATGTAAACCAAAGATGCAAATGCATTTCCGATTCCACTATAACTCTTTGAATACAAATTTATTATTGGGAGCAAAACCGCAATTGCCGGCACTGCAAGCAGACATACGAGGCTCCATCCAAAGCCAATAATAAAAAATGAGAGAATGAACAAAAGCACCCCGGCAGCAATGGAGGCAACTTTAAGCAGAAATTTTCCTTCACCTATCGTGAGTCTTAAATACTCACTCATCACAAGCGATACTAAAATGGCAAATACAGCAAGATATGTAAAAGGAGAAAATAGCAGCGATGCAAGAATCACCGCAACAAATACAACTCCGCTTATTGACCTTACTATAACTTCCTTCATAACGCCTACTCTTTTACTCTTGGACCAAAAATACGCTCAAGGTCCTCTGTGAAAATAACTTCTTTTTCCAGCAGCAATTTTGCAAGTTCAGAGAAGCCTTCAAAGTGCTCATCCAACACTTTGCGTGCCATCTGATGAGCTTTATTGATGATGTTTTTAACCTCAACGTCAATAAGCTCTGCTGTTTTTTCACTGAACGGCTTATTGAAATTATAACCCTGATCCTGGGAATCATAATATGATACGTTGCCAACCGCATCGCTCATTCCGTAATAAGCAACCATTGCGTAAGCCTGCTTGGTCAGCCGTTCCAAATCATTAAGAGCGCCAGATGAAACTTTTTTGTTTACAATCTCTTCTGCAACACGCCCTCCAATCAGAGATGCAAGCTCATCCATCATTTGTTCCTTTGTTGTAATCTGCCTCTCCTCAGGAAGATACCAAGCTGCACCAAGAGCTTTTCCTCTTGGAATAATGGTAACTTTTAAAAGAGGATTTGCATTTGGCAAGAACCAGCTTACAGTTGCATGTCCTGCCTCATGATATGCAATTGTCTTCTTTTCATTAGGAGGAATGATTTTGCTCTTCCTCTCCAAACCTCCCACTATTCTGTCTATGGCGTCCATAAAATCCTGACGCTCAACAAACTTCTTATCATACCGCGCAGCTATCAAAGCAGCCTCATTGCAAACGTTTGCAATGTCCGCACCTGAAAATCCGGGAGTTTGCTGTGCAAGAAAACTTGTATCCAACTGCGGGTCCAATTTCAAATCTTTAAGGTGAACTTTAAAAATTTCCTCCCTATCCTTAAGTTCCGGAAGGTCCACATTTATCTGACGGTCAAATCTTCCAGCTCTCATCAACGCCTTATCCAAGATGTCCGCACGGTTTGTAGCGGCAAGAATGATAACTCCGCTATTTGTCCCAAAACCATCCATCTCTGTAAGCAGCTGGTTAAGAGTGTTTTCTCTCTCATCGTTAGATGAGAATCCCGCATTCTTTCCCCTGGCACGTCCAACCGCATCAATCTCATCTATGAAAACAATGCAAGGCGCCTTTTCTTTTGCCTGTTTGAACAAGTCCCTTACTCGGCTTGCTCCAACACCAACAAACATCTCCACAAAGTCTGAACCGCTAATTGAGAAGAACGGTACATTTGCCTCTCCGGCTACAGCCTTGGCAAGCAATGTTTTACCGGTCCCCGGAGGACCAATCAGCAAAGCTCCTTTGGGAATTTTTCCGCCCAGTGCAGTATATTTTTTTGGATTCTTTAGAAAGTCTACTATCTCCATCACCTCCTGCTTTGCCTCTTCCAAACCCGCTACATCCTTGAAAGTTACACGTGCTGTATTGTCCTTATCAAACAGTTTTGCCTGGCTCTTGCCAACGGAAAAAATTCCGCCGCCGCCGCCACCGCCGCCAATGCCGCCGGCCCCTCCCCCGGTCATTCTGCGGAACATAAAAATCCACAGTACAAATATTAACAGAGGGAATAACAGCCAGTTAAGAATTGTCCCCCAATAATTGTTCCTCTCTTCTGTAGCAATGCCAAAACGCTTATTTGCAGGAAGAGATTCTCTTGCCGCATTGAGCTGCTGCTCAGAATCAAAATTATTGGACACAATAAAGAAGAATTGAGGAGACATTTTTGGAATACGTCCGCCAAAGTAATTCTTGTATTTCTTAAGACTATCTTTCTTAATTGTAACCTCAGCTCTATTCTGATTTGTTACAAAAGTAATTTTATCTACATCGCCCGCCGGAACCATCTGTTCCTTAACCTTATACCACTCCGTCTTTATAGGATCTCCCCCCTTTGCTCCCCAGAACCACATATAGCCAAGAAATGCAAGCAAAGGGATATAAATCCAAAACGTATTAAACCGTGGGGGGTTGGTACCGCCTCTCCCCATCATATTTTTTTTCTGATTTTTATTCTCCATATTGAACTTTAATCCTCATAAGTAGTTTTCTTGCAGTCATTCCACAACTCTTCCAGTCTATAAAATTCTCTGTACTGAGTCTGGAATATATGCACAACAACATCGCCGTAATCTAAAATAATCCAAAAAGAATTCTCTTTTCCCTGTTCCCTGACAGGCTTTCTATCACACTTGACAATCATCTCATCTCCAACATTATCCGCAATTGCCCTAACTTGAGTTGTAGATTCCGCATTGCAGATAACAAAAAAATCACAGATGCTTGCACCAACCTTTCTCAAATCTAGAGAGCAAACATTTTTTGCCTTCTTATCCAGCATTGCGTTTGCAATAACGTTCACCGCCTTTACCCCCTCTTTGTTCTCTACTACTTTTACGGGTGAAAGTTTTGCCTTTGGAACTCTTTTCACGGGTTGTTTTTTAACAACCTTTTTTACGGTCTTTTTGCCATCTGTTCCTTTTTGCTCTTTTCTCATACTGCTTTGTAAATTATTATCTTTGCAGCAAAGATACAGCAAAAAATCAGCCAATTCACACTATGTCAAAAAAACTTGAAATAAAGTGGTATGAAACCACAGATTCCACCAACAACAGAGCTATTGAGGGTGCTTCAGAAGCTCCCGACAGATTTACATGGGCCGCTGATTTTCAAAGTGCGGGACGCGGCCAAAGGGGAAATAAATGGATAAGCAAAGCGGGTGACAACCTCATGTTTAGCATACTCTTTAAACCCGGGTTTATCTCTGCACAGGAGCAGTTTGCAATTTCTCAAATATGCACGTTGGGACTATTTAACTATCTTAAAGCCAAAGGAATAAATGCTAAGATCAAATGGCCTAACGATGTATATGTCGGGGACAGAAAGATATGCGGAATACTTATAGAAAACGTGGTAACGGGTGACAATCTGTCACAGAGCATATCCGGAATTGGTTTAAATATTAATCAAAGAGTATTTCCGTCAAATGTTCCAAATCCTACTTCAATGGTTCTGGAGATTGAATCAAAGAGAGCAAACAAATCAGTAAAATTTGATACACATAAAGAGTTGCCGGAGCTTCTTGCAGAAATATTCAAAGAGTATGATGCTGCAAGAAAGGAACACGATAGGAACGGCAATTTTAAAAAACTTACAAAACGTTATTTGTCCGCTCTTTACAGGATAGGAGAGTACCATAAATACTCAGACCTTACGGAGGAAGAAGATAAAACTGTCGAGATTAAAAAAGGGAAAGTATTTGAAGCTAAGATAGTTGGCATTGATGAGAATTCTTGTCTTGTGCTGGAAACTAAAAAAGGCGAAAGAAAAACCTTCGCCTTTAAAGAAATAAGTTATATCCTAAATTCCTAATTGCCAGACTATTTATCCGCATGCTGACTGCGTTTAGCTCCTTTTGCCAGCCAAATGATTCCACGGATAATAAAGAACATTGCTATTATTAATAATATGATGTATCCGGCGTAGGCCAGTCTGACAGCTGCATTGTACTCCACTTTCCCCGCCTGCGCTGCAGTTTTTGGCTGCGAGCCAGTTTCTCTCATGTATTCAGCAAATGCATACCACTCATTAACACATCCAACTTTCTTGCGCTCATTTATAGAACGCTTAAGCAGCATGTCATTAATTTGCCTTATTGACTTTCCATTTTGATCCTTTGGTATAATCTTTAATAAGCCGTGCGAATTTTTGTTTATAACATCCAAACACATTACTGTATAGTAGCCTGTTACAACGTGATACAATTCATCTGACTGAACGGCTTTTCCGTGCAAGTAAACTTTTTTAACTCTAAAGAAAGGAAGCGCGGCAGGATTATACGTATAAGTCAGACCATAGAAAGTCATGTAAGCATCCGGCATCTTGCCCGCAATTGAGGCATTCACTTCACACAAATCCTTAAGCTCTTTGCCTGTAATCCAGCACTCTACAATTGGATATCCCAATTTGCCCTCAGGATCCAAACCTAAAGGAAGGATATTAAACGCATCACTGTATTTTATATCCCCGACAGACAAACCTTTTCTAATAACCCCTGCAGGAACAACTGAAAACATCTTTGATGTATCAATGTTTGAAGGAGCATTGTGAGCTGCAGCATAAAAATAACTTCTTGCAATAGCCTCTCCAAGAGGGAAATCCCCAAATTTATCCGGTTTCCCGTCTAGCGGCATTTTTTGTCTTGTAACAACTCCGGACGGAGAAATTCCAAATTGGTTATTGAACTTGCCTATAACTTTTAATTCTACGCTGTCCAATAGCATTTTTAAAGCGGGATCGGGTTTAGTGTCTGAAGGGATACTTCTCAAGCCATAGAATACCAAGTGATTCTCTCTCTCTTTTAAACTGTTTTCTCCGTTAGATAAGCCAACTTCCCCAAGGAAAGCTCCGTTTGAACCAGCAGCCCCAATAACAACGTTTCCAACTTGCCAAGGTCTGAAAATTGCCTCATGATCATGCCCGCTGATTATCACGTCTATATCAGGACACTCCTTTGCAAGAATTCCGTCTTCACTTTTATCTTTTAGAAGCGTTCCGCTGTGAGAAAGACAAATTATATAATCTGCTCCAAGTGTTTTAAGTGTCTGAACTATAGTCTTTGCAGTCTTTATTGGATCTAGCAGCGTCATATTCTCTCTCTCATTGCAAACGTTGAATGCGCCTTTGCCAAGAAGTCCAAAGATTCCAATCTTAACACCATTTCTGTTCATTATGATGTAACTCTTTTCACCTATGTAAGAGCGGGCATTCTCAAATGTCTCATCATTTGTTTTGCCCAAGTTTGCAGTAACATTTACGGGGAAGTTGATTGGTTCCTTTGTAACGGGATTAATATTTCTGCCGTGAATATTTGCATTGTAGAATGTATATCCAAGGGATTTTAAACCAATGTCAAAATCGTGATTACCAAATATATATGCATCATATCCCATTAATCCAAGAGATCTGTATTCAGATGCTTCTGTATTAGTTACGGCGGAAAAAACGCTGCCCATTGCAATATCCCCGGCATCCACAACAATTACAGTAAAACCTTTCTTTTCAAAAAACAGTTTCTCCTGTTTAATAAAAGTTGCCAGCTGCGGATATTTATCAACGCAAGAGTGCAGGTCACCGGTAAAAAGAATTGCCAAAGAGTTATCCAAGCTTGCCTGTTTAACGCTCACTTTAGGCTGAACAGGAAGTCCTTGCGAATAAACAGATTCACAAGGCATTACAAATAAACACAGCAGCAACGCCGCCGCCATGAAAATTTTTCTTATCAAGTTTTTCATATTTAGTTTATTTTACAAACAGGGACATTTCAGCAGCAAGTTCTTTTGCCTTTGCCGCCGCATCTGAAGCAAATTTTTTATCACAGCCTGCAAAAACAATTCCTCTTGATGAATTAACAAGAAGGCCGCAACTGCCGTTCATTCCGCGAGTTGCAACATCGGTTACTGTTCCTCCCTGAGCTCCCACGCCGGGCACAAGCAGAAAACTGTCGGGAGCTATTGCCCTAATCTGAGCAAGTTTTTCCGGATGAGTTGCACCAACAACAAACATTATATTGTTTTTATCTCCCCAATTTGCAGACTCTTTAATTACGCGCTCAAACAAATAATCGCTACCGATTTTTTTTTCAGCATACACACCGCAAACTTTTAAAGTTTCAAAATCTTCTGCAGATTTGTTTGACGTAAGAGCCAGAACCACAGCCCATTTACCTTTGTATTTTAAGAACGGCATCACAGCGTCTGCCCCCATATATGGAGAAAGAGTCACCGCATCAAAATTCATTTTTTCAAAAAAAGATTTTGCATATTGCTCCGCGGTATTGCCAATATCTCCGCGCTTTGCATCTGCAATCACAAAAATTTCCGGATAGTATTTTTTGATATACCTTACCGTAAGAGCCATCTGTTCAAAACCTTGAGCACCTTCAGACTCATAGAAAGCAGTATTTATCTTATATGCAACGGCATACTTTGCAGTAGCTTTTATAATTGCTTTATTAAATTCATACTGAGACTTTTCCGTGCCAAATTTTTCTTTGACACAAGCAGGAATCTTGGAAATGTCGGAATCCAACCCGACGCACAAGAAGCTTTTCTTCTTCTTTATTTGATTATATAACTCCTTATATGTCATCTTGTTACAGTAACAATCTTTTAAACTCAAGAGTTAACGCACTCTCAGGCTCTCAAAAACAAATTGCCGGTAAGCCTATTCACTTTTTCTTTTGCGTAGTCAAGTGTTACTTTAAACTCTTTCATGGAGCCTGCTGCAAAGTCAGCGTTTTTATTCTCTATGAGCACTCTCTTCTTCTCTGATGGCGCATCATACATGGCATCCAGCATAATTGCCTCACATATAGAGCGTAACCCTCTGGCGCCAAGGTTATATTTAACTGCAGTATCTACAATAAAGTTAAGCACATCGTCGCCAACCACAAGATTGATTCCGTCCATCTTAAACAGCAGCTGATATTGCTTAATGAGTGCATTTTTTGGTTTAGTAAGAATATCCAGAAGAGCCTTTTTATCAAGGGGATGCAAGTATGTAACCACCGGGAGCCTTCCTATCAGTTCCGGAATCAGACCATAAGAACGCAAATCTTGCGGGGCAATATATTTAAGCATCTCTTTGCGGTCAACGCCTTTAAGTTTTTCCTGCGCTCCATATCCGACAACTTTTGTGTTAAGACGCTGTGCAATTTTCTTCTCTACTCCCTCAAAAGCTCCGCCGCAGATAAACAAAATATTTTTTGTATCCACTGCAATCATCTTTTGCTCAGGATGTTTGCGGCCTCCCTGAGGAGGAACGTTTACGATATTTCCTTCCAGAATTTTCAACAGCGCCTGCTGAACACCCTCACCGGAGACATCTCTGGTTATTGACGGATTATCGCTCTTACGCGCTATCTTATCTATCTCATCTATAAAGACAATTCCCATCTGCGCCTTCTCCACATTGTAATCCGCATCTTGCAGAAGACGTGTAAGAATACTCTCAACATCTTCTCCAACATATCCGGCTTCCGTAAGAACAGTAGCATCTACAATTGCAAAAGGAAGATGAAGCATCTTGGCTATAGTCCTGGCCAATAGAGTTTTGCCCGTGCCTGTGGGACCTACAAGAAGAACATTTGATTTCTCCAGATCAAAATCATCTTTTGCCTTCTCCTCAGCATGAAGAATTCTCTTATAGTGGTTGTACACCGCAACAGAGAGATATTTCTTAGCCTCTTCCTGCCCTATTACATAGCTATCCAAAAATTTGCTAATCTCCTTTGGAGTCAGCAGCTTAAAATCTTTTTTTGTCTGCTCTGCAAATTGTTTATTATCCTCTTTGCCGAGTCCTACAACATCATTTAAATAGCTATAAGTCTGCACAATACAATCAGCGCAAACGTATCCGTAACGTCCTTGCAGAAGTTGTACCTCTCCCTCTTTTCTCCCGCAAATCACACACCTCTTTTCCGGCGCCTGCGGTCCTTTTACTTTTTGATTGTCTTGCATTTTAATATCTGTCTCGACAGTTATTTTTTCTCTTTTTTATCCTTGCCAAGAATCTCATCAATCATTCCGTACTCTTTGGCCTCTGTGGAAGTCATCCAGTAATTTCTGTCTGCATCCTTCTCTATCTGCTTGATACTCTTGCCTGTATTAAGAGCCAATGACTCATAAAGCTCCTTGCGGGTCTTAATAATTTCTCTTGCCTCTATTTCAATATCTGAAGCCTGACCTTCCACTCCGCCAAGAGGCTGATGAATCATAATTCTTGAGTGGGGAAGTGCGCTTCTCTTTCCTTTTACTCCGGCGGCAAGAAGTATTGCGGCCATAGACGCAGCCATTCCGGTGCATATTGTAGCAACCTGAGAATGAGCAAGATTCATGGTATCATAAATTCCCCATCCGGCAGAAACAACTCCGCCCGGAGAATTAATATACAACTGAATATCGGAAGCAGAATCAGATGAATCCAGATATAGCAGCTGCGCCTGTATGATGTTTGCAACATCGTCATTGATAGGCACTCCCAGGAATATAATCCTGTCCATCATAAGCCGGGAGAAAACATCCATTGTAGCAACATTCAGCTGCCTCTCCTCTATGATTGTAGGATTGATATACGCATTTTTGCTTGCAGCAGCTCCCGCTGAGGGGACGCGCTCGCTTACAAGTTGCCTGTAACCGCTTAAAGTTAAAGAATCTACGCCACACTTACCGGTAGCAAATTTTTCAAAATCTGATTTCATCTATTCAATTTTGCTATTTGTTATTCTCTTTAGCATTCATTTTGACAAGCTCCTCCTGGGTAATGTCTTTTTTCTCAACTGTTATTATACCCTTCAGATAATCAACAACTTTATCCTCCTCACACTTCTCAAAAATCTTGCTTACTTCTTTTTCGTTTCCAAGTACAGTCTCTGAATATTTATCCAGTTGGTCCTCCGGAACATCCATCATTCCGTACATTGCAAACTGATTGGCAGTCATTTTCTTTGCCTCAGCCTTCAAATCTTCTTTCTTAATCTGAATCTTTTGATCCTCAACCACTTTACGGGTAATCATCTGCCAGCGGTAATCTTGCAGGAACAATGGGAATTCCTTCTCTATCTGCTCCATTGTAAACTTGCCCTCGTTGATTTTGAACAACCATTTCTTTAGGAAGTCCTCCGGAAGTTCCAGCTTGAACTTCTTAATCATGTAGTCTACAAGGTCTTTGCGGAATCTGTAATCACTCTCCTGCCTGTACTCTCCCTCTATTCTCTCTGTCAGTTTTGCGTCAAACTCTTCTGAAGTTTTAACCGTGTCCTTGCCAAATAATCTGTCGCGAACTTCCTGAGTCTCCTCTGCAGGCTTGAAAGTTTTAACTTCCTGAACCTTAACCGTATATTTAGGATTAGAATTATCCATCTCCTCTTTCTTTACCTTTAAAAGAGCGGCGCGGTCTACCTCATTAGGGAATGCCTTAACTACATCTATTTGGAAGGCATCACCTTTTTTCTTTCCAAGAAATTGTTTCTTTGCGTCCTTGTCCAAAGTCTTAAGGGTTACATAGGTCTTCTCAACTTTCTTATCTCCCTGCTCCAAATCTACAACCATAAAATCCTCTTCTCCAGCTGTTTCTGTATCTACAAGCTTACCAAATTGCTTAAGCATTTCTGCCTTGTACTCTTTTAAAGCCTCCGGAGTAAGCTTAATATTGTAATACTCTACCTTATCACTCTTGCTTGCATCAACCTTAATCTCAGGCTTTACGGCAAAGTCAAAGAAAAATTCAAACTTTTCATCCTTCTCCCAGTCAATCTTTTTCTCAAGTCCCTCATCCGGGATAGGCTCGCCAATAAGGTCTAACTTATTTTCTTTCATGTAGTTGTTAATACCTTCTGACAACATTTCGTTCACCGCCTCAGCCATTGCAGATGTACCATACATCTTCTCAATAAGCCCCATAGGAGCCATGCCCTTGCGGAATCCTCTGATTTCAGCCTTCTTGCGATAATCTCTCAAAGACTTAATTTTCTTCTCATTTGCTTCCGTCTTCTCTATTGTAACACTCAAAAGGTACGTCAGCTTCTCTGTTTCTTTCTTCTCTATTCTCATAATATATATACGTTTATTATTCTGTTTTATTACAGCGGAATGTCCGCCGACATTAAAGCGGGCGAATTTACGGTTTTTCTTGCTTTTCCGCAAACCCACCCTCTATATACTCCCGACAGACAACTTTCCTGTTATAATAACAAGGCAAGGCAAAGCAGACAAAAATCAAGTTAGTGAGTCTCACTCACAAACTCCAATCAAGCAGTTTTTTCTTTGCAGTCTGTAATATGCAAGATTCTGGAGCAATGATAATAAGCCGAAGGCCCGGCACGGAGTGCCGGTGTATCTCCGCGGCGGTAGCCGCGTAAATTACAAAATTTTGCCGCGCTTTGTGCGGCAAAATAAAACGATCACTGAACTCGCCGACTTGTCAGTTAATCCGATTAGTTCACTTGTTCAATGCTATTTTTCTGGTTCATTTTCTGTCCCCCATCATCAGAAGTCTCAAACGGCACAAACAGCGTCAGCCTTACCTCATCCAAGTCAAGTCTATTCTCCAGCAGCAGCTCTTTCCACCGCGCTTGTTTCCAAGCCGATATGATCTTAGGGAAGCCTGAGTCAAGATTTTCCCCAAAGCCAATCATCCTCAGCATATTCTGTATCTGAGGGTTTCTAGCCTTGGAAGTTCCTCCTTCGTACACCTATTCAATAGGCAATTCCAAGATTCCCGAATTCCTGATAACCGAAAAGAAAGCTGCAGCCAGTTGGCCAATACTAAAAAAGTAAATGAACAATGGCAGAAAATTGTCGCTCAGAAAGATTATTTGGATCTGAACCAGAAATATGAGTTGGTTACTACGAAGATTGACAAACTTTATGAAGTCAACTTTGACCTCAGAACTCAGCTGGATGTATCAAACACCGACTGTGCAATAAGCAAGATAATGCGTTGTGATAGCGTTGCTTGTGAAAATGGACAGCCACCATTTAAATCCCCTGATGACTTAGAGCCAATTATCTACAGAAAGTAATATCATATCCAATAACTTCACTTACAGCGAATTTGAAAACAAACACAGAGCAAAAGAGCTTGGCATTGACAATCGCATACCTTCCGACAAAATTCGTTATGCCATCCGTCTTTTGGCACTTAATCTTTTACAGCCGTTGAGGAATAAACTCAATTGTCCAATAATAGTGGTGAGAGGGTATCGATACCCAGAACTGAACAAAGATGTAAGAGGAGTGAAGGATTCTCAACACCTGAAAGGGGAGGCGCTGATTTGCATTGTAAAAATACGATGGAAGTCCTGTTATTGGGCCAGATTATAATCAAATATAGTCTGCCCTTTGACCAAATGATTCTGTACGGTTCTTTTCTCCACGTCTCCTTCAAATCAAAAGGAGAGCTGCGGCACTGGATTTTATATGATCTATATAATTAA
Source organism: Candidatus Egerieousia sp. (assembly GCA_035403105.1). Taxonomy (GTDB): domain Bacteria; phylum Bacteroidota; class Bacteroidia; order Bacteroidales; family UBA932; genus Egerieousia. The sequence goes on from DAONEN010000004.1 coordinate 35,992, forward strand.
GCAAAATTATGATAACCTAAACCAAGAAAACGATATGCCCGAATAGCCGATATTGTCATCATTGCGGTACTGGTTATCGCCGGCATCTTCAGTATAAAACACTGTAGCCTGAATAATTCTCCCGATTCAGAAATAATTGTCAAAGTAGATACTCTGATCATCCGTGACACAATAAGGATAAACTAAACAATCCCAAAAGCAGAAAAATCACCGATACCTTTCTTGTCAGAATAACCGACACATAAGGATTAAAGAAAAAGATTACCTCAACCTCACAATAGAACAGAAATACTACCGGTCAAAAGTTTATGAAGCGTGGGTATCCAGATATCATCCATCACTTTACAGCCTGAATCTCTTCACAAACACAGTCCAATTCATAAACACCACCTCCTTTTTCCAACCTCAAAAGAGAAAACGATGGGGGATAGGAATCCAAGCCGGTTACGGTCTATGTAATAAGCAAATATATTTTCGGCGTTTTTTAGCAAAGATATTTCGGCAGTTGGTATACTGAGATTTGAGTGCCGATTCTACTTTGCCAAAATATGCCGATTCAAAGTTACTGATCATATTTCTCCCTACACCAAAACCAACTTAGGCCAACCCCTTACATCGGAATCGGCCCTTCATATAACATAATTGACTTATAATTTGGTTAATATATACTTAAATGATTGTTTTTATTAACTTTGGAGCAGTAAAAGAATAATCTATGGACTTTATTACCAATTTAAGTGGACGTTTACGTAACATTAAACTACCATATAATGATGCCTTATTTCCATTATTTGAGGCAATTGTTAATTCAATTCATTCAATAGATGAGCGAATTGAAAAAAACAAGGATATTTCAATGAATGATGCTGTAATAAAAGTGTCGATTGTTAGATCTGCTCAAGGGACTATTTCTGGAGAAAAATCAGAAATCACTGGCTTTACAATAGAAGACAACGGAATAGGTTTCACGGATGATAATTTTACTTCTTTTAAGACTTTAGATTCGGATTATAAAATTAATAAGGGTTGCCGTGGAGTTGGTCGTCTGCTTTGGCTAAAAGCTTTTTCTTCGGTCAATATTGATAGTGTTTATGTCGTGAATAATAAACACTATAGGAGGACCTTTTATCTTACTTCAAGTAAAATTATTATTGATAAAGATGCTATTAATTCCCCAAATGATAATATAAAGACATTAGTCGAATTACAATACATTAAAAAAGAGTACCTAAAATACATTCCTAAATCATCATTAGTAATTGGTCGTTACGTTCTTGAACATTGTTTGTGGTATTTTTTAAGGGTGGGGAGTGCCCCTAATATAACTATTGATGATAATGGCGATGGAATTGCATTAAATCGTATTTTTGAAGACTATATGGCTAATGAATCTAAAACAGAATCTTTTACATTAAAAGGTTCGTCATTTGATTTGACTCATGTGAAATATAAAGTTAACTCTAACAATAAGAACTGTATAATGTATAGTGCAGCAAATAGACTTGTTAAGATAGAACAGATAAAGGGAGTCCCGGGGCTGTTTGGTGCATTAAAAGATGGCGATGAAGATTTTTATTACATGTGTTTCGTGTGTTCGCAGTATTTAACAGATAATGTGCTTCCAGAAAGATTCGATTTTAGTATACCAGAAGACAGGAGTGGCATATATGAGGACACTGATATTTCTTTCTCAGATATTAGAACCTCTATTATCAATTGCATTAATACGTATCTGGGGCCTTATCTAAAAGATAACAGAGAGGCTGGCAAAAAAACATTGGATGATTATGTTTCTAATGAAGCACCCAGATATAGACCCATTTTGAATAGGCTTTCTGAAGATGAGAGAATCGTTGACCCAAATATTAGCAAAAAGGAACTTGATTTAAAGATGCATAAGCATCTTGTGGATATGGAGGAGGAGATACTTTCAGAGGGACATGATTTATTGAAGCCATCAAATATTTACGATGAAGAGACCTATTCTAAAAAATTAGATGAGTATTTAGTTAAAGTTGTGGACCTTAAAAAATCGGACTTGGCCAATTATGTTACTCACAGAAAAGTTGTCTTGGAGATGTTTGAGAAAGCTCTACAAAAGCAATCAAATGGGGAGTATTTTCGAGAGGAGGTAATACACAAATTAATTATGCCAATGATAACAACAAGTGATCAGGCTCTATCTGATGATTGTAACTTATGGATAGTTGATGAACGATTGGCGTTTCATAATTATTTAGCTTCCGATAAACCTCTATCTTCTATGAAAATTACTGATAACGCATCTATAAAAGAACCAGATGTTTTGGCACTTAATGTGTATGATAATCCTTTGTTAGTGAGCGAAAGACAAACTATGCCATTAGCATCTATTACGATACTTGAACTTAAACGGCCGATGAGAAATGATGCGGCAGAAGGAGAGGATAAAGATCCAATTGAGCAGACATTGGGATATCTTAATAAAGTTAGGGAAGGCAAAATGAAAACAGCATTAGGTAGGCAAATACCTAATTCGTCTGACATCCCTGGCTTTTGCTACATACTATGCGATTTAACGCCAAGTATGGTTGAAAGATGTAAGATGAAAGGGTTTACACAGACATATGATAAACTTGCATATTTCGGTTTTAATGCTCCCTATGGGGCATACGTTGAAGTAATATCTTTTGATAGGTTATTGCAAGGAGCAAAAGAACGAAATAAAGCATTCTTTGATAAATTGGGTTTGCCCACTGACTAATCTGCGATTCTTTTAAAGCGTTCGGTTTTATTTATCAATATAACTATTGTTTTGTCGCGACAAAACATTAAATTCGCGACAAAATTGGTTTTATATGGATAGTATTGATGACAAAATAATGTCAGTGGTGAAGGAAAAAGGAGAAGGAACTATTGTGTTTCCTGCTGACTTTTCTTTTTTTGGACAGACTCCTTCTGTTAACAAAGCACTTGAACGTCTGGTGAAAAATAATGTTCTTATCAGACTTGCAAGGGGCATATATTATTATCCAAAAATGGACAATTCGGGTCTTAATTTAGGAATTTTGTATCCTACATTAGAAGATGTCGCTCAGAACATTGCAATTAGAGACCATGCCAGGATTGCCCCGACCGGAAATTACGCTTTAAATGTACTTGGGCTTTCTACTCAAGTGCCTATGAATGTTGTTTATTTGACTGATGGCTCTCCAAGAAAGATTTCTATCCGAGATGGTAGAGGCATACAATTCATTCACACTGCTCCTAAAAATCTTGCTTTCAAATGCAAGTTGGCAATGCTGATAACTTTTGCACTAAAAGAGATTGGCCCAGACAATGTCACAATGGCTCAAGAAAGTAAAATAAAAGAATTATTAAAACATGAAGCAAAGGAGGATGTATATCAGGATTTTGGATTAATTCCTACTTGGATAAAAAGTATAATCATTAAATGTTATGAATAATTTTTATCAGTTGACCGAAGAACAAAAAAGACTGATTATCACCCAATCTGCAGAGAAAGCAGGACTTGATAAGCAAATTATAGAAAAAGATTTATGGGTTACTACTATCTTACAGATTCTATTTTCACTGGATGTCTCGAAATATCTTGTTTTTAAAGGAGGTACATCTCTCAGCAAGGTGTGGGGAGTCATTGAACGCTTTTCTGAAGATATAGATGTCTCTATAGATCGCAGGTTCTTTGGGTTAGATGGAGACCTTACAAAGAAACAAATTAAAAAACTACGCAAAGAATCATCTCTGTTTGTCTCCAAAGAGTTGTTCAATGAACTTGTAAATGAGATTGATAAATTTCATTTGTCTAATGCTCTCTCTGTTGCCTATCAGACTGATGGAGAGGGGGATAACGCATATCCAGAACCAAGACAAATCTATATTACTTACAATTCTCTTTTTGAAAATGTATTAGCATATATCAAACCGATAATAATTCTTGAAGTTGGCTCTCGCTCTCTTTTTGAACCAATGAAGTCAGAAAGAGTGAAAAGTGTGGTGGAGTATTGTTATCATAATGTCATTACATCTGTCTGTGATTCGGAAATACATACAGCTGTTCCTGAGAAAACTTTTCTCGAAAAAGCATTTCTCCTTCACGAACTATTTTCTACCGATGGCGCAAGACTGGCTAATAGAAAATCTAGGCATTTATATGACCTTGAAAGGATGATGGATTTACCTTTCGCTACTAAAGCAATTGAGGATGACAATCTTTGGGACACAATTCATCATCATCGCGATATTTTTACTCATATGAAAGATGTAGACTACACACCAGATATAAGAGATAGAATTAGTCTTGTTCCGCCACAGAAGTATATGCAGACTTGGGAAGAGGATTATAACAATATGCGTTCAAGTATGATATATGGAAAGACGATTTCTTTCAATGAATTAATTGCACGTATGCATATGCTAGAAAACAAATTTAGAAATCACCATATGAAAGAATAATAGCAATATTGCAAGTCCTTCTTTTAGAAAGAGTAGTTGATATACTTTTCATCAGTTAATTGAAAATGATCATCTATATTTTGCGGTACATATAAATCCTCTAAGCGCCATTGAGGTTCATCAGTTATTGTAAATACTTTACCAAGTTTTTCATCCCACAGGTTATTGCGATATCCATATTGTGCTATTAGTATTATTGCGAAAGCAGTGACTGAATTAATGGCATTCTCAATATTTGCTAAATGAAAATTTAGCTCATTATTATGCTTAATTTGATTATAAGCATTGAACCATTCTAAACTTTTCGTTGGTTCTTTCATATCCCATTTTTTAAAAGGAGAGAATGCTCCTAATTCTTGGAATCTACTAAATGATATGGAGTATTTATTGCAAGCTAATGGAATACATAGCTTAATATAATCATTCATATTGTAAAAACTGCCGATTGACTCTATTCCATTATTTTTAAGAATGATGGACATCATGTCATCTATTTCAGTGCAAGCAATGATAATTAGATTTCGAATTGCGTGACCATATGATTTCAGATTATTCTGTGTAGGCGCAATTACCTTAAATATTGATTTCAAGTCATCTATCAATATCTCAAGCTGGTTCAATCGGTTGCAGTATTCAATTCGGTTAATAATAGGCGGGTCTGTATAAATGTCGCTATTAACAACCCCATTGGCAATAGAATTACCTTCTTGGCCAACTTTGCAATGTAATAATGGTCTATAAATATTCTTGTATCGTTCACCTATGTCTAATCTAAATTTGATTGCTTCCTCGTGGTAACCAATCATAGTGTTAGCTAAGAACAAATCCCGATTATTAAATATTAAATCATAGATATTTGAATCAGAAGTAATTTCTGTTTTTTCTAAAGATAAAGATACATGGCAACTCGTGGAATCGTTATCGTCACAGCAAAAACTTGCTTTGTTAATTATTCCGGTACTGTATTTGAAAATAGATTTAATATCTTGATATTTGACTCCTTTGTAAATTTGAAACATCAAATATGCGTAAAAACCATTAGATAAAATCATATAAATATTTTTTGGCATGTACATTTGAATTATGTTATCCAAAGCAAAGTTACATAAATATGTTGAATATCAGGATGCTCCCTCAAATATGGTGGTGTAGTGCTCACATAACTTCCCTTAAAATAAAATCCGCTACATCCAGCCCCTGCCCATAATATGCCCTAAAATTAGCACTATTTTACAATGGAAAAAATAATAGATAAATTGTCAAATAAAATGTTAAGTGATATGTTAAAACGAGAACGTTATTCAGCATCGTTCAAAGCCAAGGTGGCACTTGAGATAAAAGAAAGGTCAAGTATCCGGTAGATATCGGAGCAGTTTGGATTAAGCGTAATGACGATAGAAAAATGGAAGAGGAAATTCATGGAGAATATAGAGTTGCCATTTTCCCAACGCAAGGAGAGTGCGTCGGTTAAGGATAATGAGGAGCAGATAGACCGTCTTGAAAGTAAGGTGGGGAATTTTGACGATGGAACGAGATTTCCTCTACGGGGCCTACAAGAAAGCCGGTCTTAAATAGCGATAAGACAACTTGTGGGTCAGGGTAATAAAGGGCTGATTATAAGACACCTCTGTTCCGGCAGTACACCGCGGAACTCAAGATGGATTGAATACGTGAAGGGTAAGGGGGGGCGCTTAGCATGGACAGTCGCGGTAGAGCGAAGGACAACATTTGGATAGAAAGATTCTGGAGAACGATAAAACAAGAGTACATATATTTAAATCCGGCCGATAATGGAGTAGAGCCTTATCAGTGGGCTAAAGAATATATGACTTTCTATAACTTTGAAAGAAGTCATCAAGCAATAGGAAGAAAAATACCGGCAGAAATTTACCTGAAAAATGCCGCATAGAAAAAGATGAAAATGTTATAGTTCAATTGATGCAAAGTAGTTTAAATAAATGGAGTATTATACTTTCTTCCACGCTCAAACCTGCTTCCGATTGCTTTAATACAAATGCAATGTAGCTCTCTGTAAATCTGCTTTTTTTCATCGATCTTTGATGATTTCTAAAGTTATTACTTCTTGCCTATTCCTCTATTTCTGAACAGTACTATTTGGGATGGGCTCCGCCGCGAAGCTGCACGCTCCCTATGGTCGCGGGCCTGCGGCCTTGGGGACAGAGATTATAAACAAAAAAAGAACGGAATTTCTTCCGTTCTTTTTCCTCGTGCGGGCGAAGGGACTCGAACCCCCACGCCGTTAAGCACTAGATCCTAAGTCTAGCGCGGCTACCAATTACGCCACGCCCGCATTCCCGCTTAATTGGGACTGCAAATTTAACTACTTTTTGTTTTTGTGCAAATTTCAAGTAGTTTTTTTGCAGCGATTTTTTAGTAACTCTGAGCTATCGCGATGAAATCATCCGCCTTCAAAGATGCTCCTCCGATAAGACCTCCGTCAATATCTTTCTGAGCAAACAGCTCCTTTGCATTGGATGGCTTGCAGCTTCCCCCATATAGGATTGAGGTCTCTTCTGCCTGAGCACCAAACTTTTCTGCCAAGGTCTTTCTGATGAAAGCATGTATCTCTTCTGCCTGCTCTGTTGAAGCAGTCTTGCCTGTTCCAATGGCCCAAATTGGCTCATACGCAACAATAATTTTTTTCATCTCCTCAGAAGTCAAATCAAAAAGCACCTCTTTAATCTCTGCCCCTACAACATCAAAATGTTTCCCGGCCTCTCTCTGCTCCAAATTCTCTCCGCAGCAGTAAATAACGGACAAACCATTTGCAAGAGCAAGCTTTATCTTCTCTTTAAGAATTGCATTTGTCTCATGATAGTATTCTCTCCTCTCTGAATGTCCTAGTATAACGTATGTTACAGGGACTGATGCAAGCATTGCAGCTGAAACTTCTCCGGTATAAGCCCCTTTCTCTTTATCTGCGCAATTTTGAGCGCCAAGAGAAATTTTGCTTTTACATACCGGGCAGGTAATTTCAGCAAGCTCTTTGCTTACGGGGTAAAGATGCGTAAATGGAGTATTAATGATAAGATGCACATTCTCAGGTACATCTCCCAATTTTGCAATAATCTTTTTTACAAGTTCTACGCCTTCCGCAACTGTAGTATTCATCTTCCAGTTTCCGGCAACAATTTTTCTTCTCATAATCATGTGTTTTAAATACAGAGGGCAAAATTATATATTTTTTTAACTTTGTGGAAATCTATAATAAGCACAGGAAATATGAAGCGCCGCACCATTTATTACATAATTTTTGCAGCCGCGCTTGTAATATTTTTTATATCAGACCTGCTGCTTGGTTCCGTAAGTATTTCTGCAAAAGATTTGTTTACAACTTATGTAGGGCAAGACATTTTAATCCATTTCAGATTGCCAAAGGCTATTGCAGCTCTGTTTTGCGGTATTGCATTGGGCGTATGCGGTTTACAGATGCAGACTCTTTTCCGCAACCCGTTGGCAGATCCTTATATTTTGGGAGTGAGCAGCGGCGCCGGACTTGGGGTGGCGCTCTATCTGATGGGGATGTCCCTACTTGGAATATCTGCGGAAGGGACTGTTTTCCAATCTTTTGGCATTGCAGGTTCTGCACTTGCCGGAGCTGTTCTGGTAACACTTCTTATACTATATGTCTCCAAGAAGATGGAGGGAAATCTCTCCTTGCTGATATTTGGTGTGATGATAGGTTTTATTGCAGGCGCTCTTGTTAACTTGCTGCAATATGCTTCAAATGCAAACGCTCTTAAAACGTATGTACTATGGACAATGGGAAGCTTTGCAGGACTCACGACAGTTCAGCTTGTAATTTTGGTCACAATGGTTGCAGCCGGCATTATACTGTCGGTGAGAAATATAAAAGATTTGAACGCAATACTTTTAGGAGAAGATTATGCTGCATCCTTAGGATTGGATGTAAAGAAAATAAGGGTGAGAGTATTGGTTTCCACCACTTTGCTGGCCGGAGGCGTAACCGCATTTTGCGGACCGATAGGTTTTTTGGGGATTGCGGTGCCACACATAGCGCGCTTTATTTTTAAGGATGCAAACCACAGAGTGCTAGTCCCTGCAACAATATTAATTGGAGCTGCAATTACACTTTTTGCAGACACAATTTCTCAGCTGCCGGGGAGCGGAATGGTGATTCCAATTAATACGGTAGCGGCGTTGCTGGGCATTCCGGTAATCCTTGTAATTCTGTGGAATGCAAGGAAATACTCAAATTAGAAAAAATGACGGAGCTGCTTAAAATAGAGAATCTAACTTTGGGTTACGGAGAGAAAGTCATCTTCAGAAACATTAATGCTTCTGAGGAGGGGGGACGCATGGTAGCACTAATTGGTTCTAACGGACGCGGCAAAAGCACTCTGCTTAAGACACTTGCAGGCCTTGAAAACATATATTGCACTCCCGGCAGCGTGCAGCAAAAGAGTGAATCTCACATCTTATACGGCGGCAAACCTATTGGACACTACACAAAAAAAGATTTTTCATCACTGGTATCTTTTGTGTTTCCTAACGGCCGCCGCACTAACAATCTATCCGTTAAGGATATGCTTAGCATTTACTGCTACTACAGAACAAACTGGATTGGCACGCCAGGCCAATCTGAAGAGATAAGAATAAAAAGAGCGCTAGAACAGGTAGGACTGTCGGGATTTGAAAACAGAAATAGCATCAGCCTCAGCGACGGTGAATACCAAAGAGTTACAATAGCAGGTGCTTTGGTGCAGGATAGCAAAATTATTCTCCTTGATGAACCAACCGCATTTTTGGATGTTGCAAATAAATTTTTGATAACAAGATTATTAAAAGATATTTCACATTCAGGGGACAAGCTCATAATTTTTTCTACGCATGATCTGCAGCTTGCAATGAATGTATGTGATGTATTGTGGGTTATGACAGAGGATGGCTTTTACTCAGGCAAGCCTCAGGAGATTTCAGATAACGGAATAATGGATAAAATGTTTAAAATCCAAGGGGTGAAATTTGACAAGTCTCTAAAAACTTTTACATTTAGTAAAGATTAGCGGGTTTTATAAAAGGAAATAATATGGCAGTACTAAGAATTACAAAGGAATTTAAGTTTGAATGCGCACATGCGCTTAAGGGATATGACGGAAAGTGCAGCCATATTCACGGCCACTCATACAAACTAAGGGTTACGGTAAAAGGGGAGCCCATTCAAGATTCCATGTCCCCAAAATTTGGGATGGTCATAGACTTTAACGATTTGAAAAAGATTGTTGGAGATAACATTATAGAGAAGTTTGACCACGCACTTGTTTTAAGAAGAGATGCGCCTCTGGTTGAGGAAATTAGCAAAAATTATGGCAACACGGTCATAACTGATTTTCAGCCAACAAGCGAGAATTTAGTCACCTACTTTGCAGCGCTGATTAAAGATGAGTTGCCGGAGAATGTGGAGCTTTACTCTCTTAAACTTTCGGAAACCGCAACTGCTTCCGCCCGATGGTACGCAGAGGACAATAAGCCAAAAGAATAATCATTGTATATTGGCAAAAGGATAGAGAAAGATGAAAAAGATTTTTTTGATAGACGGTCACGCACAAATTTTTAGAATGTACTATGCATTCATGCGTCACCCATTGATAAACACAAAGGGACAGGACACCTCTATTCTTTTTGGCTTTACAAAAATGGTACTGGAACTCATTAATAAAGAGCATCCTACAAATATTGCGGTTGTATTTGACGCACCCGGAAAAACCTTCCGTCACACTATTTATAAAGAATACAAGGCCAACCGGCCTCCTGCGCCGGAGCTTGTTATTCAGGCATTTGAGCCCCTTCAGGAAATTTTAAAAGCCTTAAATATCCCTGTCGTGATTGTAACCGGAGTTGAGGCTGATGACGTAATTGGCTCAATGGCAAAGCAATGGTCAGGCTCTGACAAACAAATCTACATGGTTACTCCAGATAAAGATTTTGGTCAGTTGATTCAGAAAAATGTTTTTCAGTATAAGCTTCCAAAGGGAGGAAACGGAGATACGGAAGTAATTGGAACGGACCAGCTTTGCGCCCATTACGGAATCAAAGACCCTGCGGGAGTTATTGATATTCTGACAATTTGGGGAGACACATCAGATAACGTGCCTGGTATCAGAGGTATTGGAGAGGTTGGCGCAAAAAAGCTGATTGGCAAGTATGGAACCTTGGAGAATGTAATGCAGCATATTGGAGAGTTAAGTGCAAGCATACAAAAGCATATCAAAGAATCCTCAGAGGAACAGGTAAAGATGAGCAGATTTCTGGTCACTATTAAGACTGACATACAGCTGCCTGTTAATGAGGATAATATAAAGATCACTTTGCCTAATGAGGCCGCAGTTAATGATGTCTTTGCAAAGTATGAATTCAACTCCCTTAAAAAAATGATTCCGGGATTTAATAATCATGTTGCCGCATCGGACGACTATCCGGAAGACTCGCCGGCAGATGATTTTCCGGCAGATGATGAACCGGAGCAACAAGCAGACGTTCAGCATGTTGAAGAGGAGAAAACAAAGAAATTTTTTAGTATCCCGGACGTTGAGTTTTGCTCTCTTGATAAAGTTGCAACGTCGGCAAAGAAAAATAAGGAAATCTCTATTTTGATGAACGGGAAGAACTCCTTAACGCTCTGCTCAACAGATAATTTTGTACATATTGTTGAAAATCTGGAAGAGTTGCAAAACACTCAGGATTATCCTATACTTAATGAACTGCTCTCAGAACCAAGTATTTGCAAAACAGGAGCGGATTTGAAGGAGGTAATAAAAACCGTTGCGAAAAAAACGGACATACAAATCTGCGGCAATTTATATGACATACAACTGATGCATTATGTTCTAAATACTGAAATCAGCCACAATATAGACTTTATAGTTAAACAGCAGCTGAGCATTGATATTGAGGGCATTGCATCAAACAGCAAAGAAGAGGCAAAAGATTTATTCTCCGGCGCCGCGGAAGAAACTGAGGAGCAGAAAAAAGAGAAAGAGAAAAAAAGCGCCACTATTTGCGCACTGATGCTGCCGTTAAAAAAAGAGCTGGAGAAAAAACTATCGGGAGACAGAGTATATAAAGAGATTGAAATGCCGCTGATACCTGTGCTTGCGCAAGTTGAGATGACAGGAGTAAAAATTGATAATCAGCAGCTTAAAGAATACAGCAAGGAGCTTACCGCACAGATGAATGAGATTGAGCAAGAGGCTCGCAAACTTGCGGATGATGCCTCCATTAATTTGTCATCTCCAAAACAGATTGGAATTCTGCTCTATGAAAAATTAAAGCTGAACGCTAATGTTAAAAAGAGCTTAAAAGGAAATTACTCTACAGATGAAACTACGCTTAATGAGCTGAAAGACACTCATCCTATTGTGGAAAAAATTCTGGAATACAGAAATCTGAAAAAGCTTCTTTCTACATATATTGACGCCCTGCCGCTGCTTATAAATCCAAAGACAGGAAAGGTGCATACAACATTTAATCAAGCCCTTACGTCAACCGGAAGATTAAGTTCCATCAATCCCAACCTGCAAAATATTCCGGTGCGCACAGAAAGAGGGAGAGAAATTCGCAAGGCTTTTGTTCCGTCTGACCCGGCAGGCTGCATTGTATCAGCCGATTACTCTCAGATTGAATTGCGGCTTATGGCCCACATGAGCGGAGATGAAAATCTTATTGCCGCATTTAACAGTGGAAAAGACGTTCATGCAGCAACGGCAGCCAAACTTTACAATGTATCTGTAGATGAGGTTACTGCAGAGCAGCGCAGAAAGGCCAAGACGGTAAATTTTGGAATCATTTACGGCATTTCAGCATTTGGATTGGCGGAAAGAATGGAGATTCCAATAAAAGAGGCAAAAGAATTTATTGAGACATATTTTAAAACATATCCCGGGGTTAGCCGCTACATTAATGCAACAGCAGAGACCGCTCGGAAAAATGAATACGTAGAAACTATCTATGGCAGAAGGCGTTATCTGAAAGATATAAACTCCCGCAATGCCAATGTCCGCAAGTTTAATGAGCGCAATGCCGTAAACGCACCCCTGCAGGGAAGTGCGGCCGATATTATTAAACTTGCTATGATTCACGTCTTTGCAAGGATGCAGGCGGAACATCTTAAAAGCAAGATGGTGCTGCAAGTTCACGATGAGCTTGTATTTGACGTTGTTCCTTGTGAAAGAGAGGCAGTTATGAAGATTGCCAAAGAAGAGATGGAAAGCGTTATTAAGTTAAAAGTTCCTTTAACAGCAGATTGCAGTTATGGCGAAAACTGGCTCCAAGCACACTAGCGGTGCTTACATTATGCTTAGCGACAGGGAATTAATTGAACTGGCGCAAGAAGGCAAACAGGTGGCATTCACCCTTTTATTTGAGCGGCATTATGAAGGATTAATGTCTCATATCACTAGCATACTTTCCGTCAAAGGAAAAGAAAACCCTGCGTTAGGAGGCATGGAGCCCCAAGATGCTTGTTTGGAGACATTTAACAAGGCGTTCAAGCATATTCTCCAATATAACCCAAAGTACAATTTTACTACATGGCTGTACAATATTGCAAAAAATACAGCTCTGGATTTTGTACGCAAAAGAAAGAAGGAGATGGATGATGCTACGCAAAATATAGCCGGCAAACGAGAACTTAACAATATAGTTGCCGGTCCAAGAGACAATCCGGAAGATAAACTTATCGGGAGCCAGGAGAGTGAAAAAATAATGGCCGATATCAACCACCTGCCGGAAGTTTTCAGGACTGTAATGCATCTGTATGTGGAAGATTATGCATACGAGGAGATTGCAAAGGAGACGGGCATTCCCCTGAGCAGCGTTAAGGTCCGCATTAACAGGGCAAAAAACATCTTGGCAAAGATGTACCCTGATAATTCTCTTGCCCAAAAAAGGAGCAGGAAAAACATGGAGAAGAAAAACGTCAGCAAAGCAAAAAAATCAAATAGCAAATAGCATGGAAGAATTAATATTCAAATATTTCCCTAATCTAAGCGCCACTCAGAAAGAGCAGTTTAAAATGCTGTTTCCGCTTTATAAAGATTGGAACAGCAAAATTAACCTTATCAGCCGCACAGATATTGATAACTTATATGAACATCACGTTCTGCACTCTATGGCTATTGCAAAATTCTTTGAAGATGAAAAGATTGCAGCAGCAGCACAATCGGAGCTTCAACAAACCGGAACAAAGTCACTTAAAATCATGGACGTAGGGACAGGCGGCGGATTCCCCGGCGTTCCGCTTGCAATCATGTACCCAAACATAAAATTTCTGCTTGTTGATTCCACCGGAAAAAAAATAATGGTAGCGTCTGAAGTGTGCAAATCCCTGGGACTCACCAATGTTACGGCAATAAAGGCAAGGGCGGAAGAATTGGATTTAACTGAGTTTTATGATGGGGCTTCGGAATGCGATTACGTTGTTTCCCGCGCCGTTGCCGCACTGGATAAATTTATCCCGTGGGTTAAAGGAAAGTATTCCAAAGGGATAATTTACCTTAAGGGAGGAGATACTTCAGAGGGGGGAGATTTGGACAAGGAGATAAGGAGCGCTGCAAAGCAAAACGGCATACTAAGAGAAACTGTCGGGATAACAGAAATTACAAAATGGTTCCCGACCCCTTATTTTGAGGGTAAAAAGGTGCTCTTCTTCCCCCGCAAGCAGAAAATGCTGCCACACAGGTAGAAAATTTTGCCAATTGAAAAATAAAACTTACTTTTGCACTCCAATTCTGAAGATTTATAAAAAAATAAAGATATGAAACGTACATTTCAGCCATCAATACGCAAGAGACGCAACACGCACGGATTTAGAGAGCGTATGAGCACTCCAAACGGAAGAAGAGTCCTATCTGCAAGGCGCAGGAGAGGAAGGAAGAAATTAACTGTATCATCAGAAAGAGATTTTTAATTCTCCCGACAGATAAGCAATTTACAAGGCGCTCGGATTTTTTCGAGTGCTTTTTTTTTGCAGCAAACGGCCGCCGCACATTTTATCTGATTCTATTTTGCGCTCTTGCAATACTCTCTCATCTTGGCAATTACAGCATTCATGTCATCCGGCAGCGGACTGTCGAAGGCAATCTCTTTGCCGGTTGCAGGATGGACAAAAGCAAGATATTTTGCATGCAGAGCCTGTCTCGGAAGGACCTCAAAACAGTTCTGAATGAACTGCTTATACTTGGTAAACACCGTTCCGGCAAGAATTTTGTCTCCCCCATAACGCTCATCATTAAATAGCGGATGCCCTATATGTCTCATATGCACTCTTATCTGATGCGTACGCCCCGTCTCCAAAACACACTCAACCACAGTTACATACCCAAACCTCTCCAAGACTCTGAAATGGGTCACGGCATGTTTGCCCTGAGTCTGATCTTTGGTCACCTTAAACCGCATTCTGTCAGAAGGATCACGCGCAATATTGCCGTCTATAGTCCCGCTGTCTTCAGATATATTTCCCCAAACAATGGCCACGTATTTTCTCTGAATAGTATGGTCAAAAAACTGCTTTGCTAATTTCATCTGGGCCTCTTCATTCTTGGCAATAACCAAGATACCGGAGGTATCCTTATCTATTCTATGAACCAAAATGCCCCACTTGAACTCCTCTTTATCTTTCTCTTTTGCACCTGGCTTATTTCCGTAGGTCAGATGATATGCAATGGCATTTACAAGCGTGCCGGAAAAATGGCCGTGCCCCGGATGGACGACAAGCCCCGGTTGCTTATTAATGACCAGCACGTCATCATCCTCATATACAATATCTAACGGAATATATTCAGGCCCAATGTCGCTGGTCTTTTTTTCATAAGGGAAAACCAGCGTAACGATATCCAGAGGTTTGACACGGTAATTTGCCTTGCATGGCTTGCCGTTTACAAGAACATAGCCGGCATCTATTGCCATCTGCACGTGGTTGCGGGAAGTCTGAATCATCCGCGCAGTAATGAACTTGTCCAGCCTTATCTGAGATTGTCCTTTGTCCGCCGTAAACCTATAATGCTCAAAGAGTTCCTCTACACTGTCATCATCAACTTCAGAGATATTCTCCTGCATCGCGACAGTTTTATCTTTCAAATCTTCTTTGGACATTTTAGCGGCCGGTCACTATTTTACCGGTTCAGATTTTTTTGTAGAGTCCGCCTCTGCAGTTTTGGTTGAATCGACCTGTGGCTTTGGGGCTGCAAGAGGATGCGCCTCCACATACTTCCTCTCCTTCTCTGCAAGAGCTTTATTAAGAGTCATATAGACAGTTACTCCCGTACCCATCGTGACAGAGACATTATTTGAAGCCTGAGGAATCTGTTTGTATACAAAGGCTTGCATTGTATCTGCAAAATTGTGTACAGTATTGTCAAATATCATCTCCTTAAGGTTAAGGCAATTATCAATCAATGCCGGTTTAATCTGCTGATAATTTAACTCCAGCAAATCAGGTACATGCGTAAGACAATCTGTAGAATTAAGACCAACCCTCAAATCAATCTCACTCTCAGCCGGAAGACTCTCTCCCGGAGCTATATTTCTTCCCTGATATATCTGAGCAAGAACGTTATTAGATGCTATGTCTGAGACATAGATAAGTTTTCCGACTTGCAGTTGTACTGCGGCAAGAGAGCTCTGTGCCTGTCTTAAAGAGTAGCCTACCAAATTTGGAATGCGGACCATATTTGCAACACGAGCATTGATGCTAAGCATAATTGTTCTGCGCCTTTTAACCTGGCTTCCCGCAGGTGGATTCTGTTTAAAGACAACTCCCTTCTTCATCTGAGGAACGTAAACGGAATCCGTAATCTTCAAACGCAAATGACTCTTCTTTGCAAGCGCCTCAGCCTCATCATAAGTCATGTTTGTAAAAGAGGGCACTGTAAGCACTTGTCCATGCCTTGTTACAACCTTAAGTAATGTAAAAAGTATGAAAATAGTAACCAGAGCCACAGCAACCGCAATCAAAAGCTGCTTAAACGCCCACTTGCCATCAGAAGAAGTATCTGTCCGTTTTGTCATATAGAAACGCCTTTAGTCAGGCAAAGATAGCAAATGGGACTGATTAAAAATATGTTTTTTTACCTTTTTGCTATAGAATCTCAAGCACAAACAAAATTGAACTAATAACAGATTTAACACAATGTGTTTTTAACGATGGTGCATGCCGCCACCGGGACCACCGAAACCACTGGGGCCACCACCCATTCTCATTCCGCCTTGTCCTCCAAATTTACCAAAGCGGTAAGTAAGCGTAAACATTACGTATCTTCCAAGAGTGTTATTGCTTACATCCTGGACATAATTTTCTGTTGTTGTCCTGTATGTGCTTTTTGCATTATCCAACATATCATATACTGCCGCCTTAAAGGTAAACGCATCATGTAAGAAGCTCTTGGAAATGCTTGCATTCCAGATTGTTTGAGCGTCTCCGTATCCGGCGGAATAACCTCTGTAGAATGTATATCGAATATCTGAAGAAATGTTAAAATTCTTTAGGAAAGTCCAGTTTACAGAGCCGCGTATTGAATTGGTCCATGTGGCAATGTCATCAATTGAACTCACACTATACCATGCATTCTTATAGTTAACGTCACCCCCTACCATAAGCTCCAAATTATCAGTTCTATACTGCAACCTTAAATTTTCTCTCAAGTTTAATGTTTTGGTTTCATTTTCAACATACTTTCCCTTGCTTGAGACATAACTGACACTATTGCCGTAACCAGAATTAAAGAAACTTGACACGCTGAAGTCACTCTTTGCTATTCTTGAATTGAACATTACCCGAGCGGAAAAATTATAGATACCTTTATCTGAATTCACGTATTTATTGTGCAGAACTCCGTCATCAGTATAAACCTTCTGATTTATAATGTTATCCTTTGTATAAGAAGCATCGGTCATCAGACCAAACCAACTCATATTCTTCTTATTATTAGTTCTATACTCAACGCTCAAATCATGATTGAAAGAAGGATTCAACCTGTCATTTCCCTCTGTTACAATCAAAGGATTAGAGTTATCGGCTATCGGGAGCAGCTGATTAAGGCTAGGCTGATTTGTTCTTCCCTGATACCAGATGCTCAGATATTTACTCTCAGAAAATCTATAATCCAATCTGGCAGAAGGCGCAAAATTTACAACGTGATATGTTGTATCTCTTCCGCGGCCAACACTCTTTGTGGTTGAAGGCTGTGCTGAAAATCCAAACATAAAGTTGTATTTATCCTCCTGCTTTCTCAAATCAATTTCTGCCCTTTGTGAAATAAAATTACCGGTATAATCATTTGTGTATGCACTATCGAGATCACTATATTCATGCGATACTTTGTTGTAATTGTAAGTATCTTTTTCTGTCTCATTCTTCTCATAAGAATAGTTATAAGTACCCTGCAAGAAATAATTCTTTCCCAAAGGTTCAGTATAAGAAGCTCTTACGGAAATCGTATTCTCCTTTTGAACTTGATGATATTTCTGGTCTATAGTGTATGTGCTATCAATGACATTGTTCTCAAAATAGTTTGTCTCAGAATTATTATAGCCGTCAACGACATTGTTACTATGGTCATACTTTAATCTTATTGTCATTGTACGCCCGGGTTTTCCAAGCCTCTGCCTGTACAGCAAACTGCTTCCAATTTGCTGAGATTTATTATCTCCAAATGAAAGGCTATAACCTCTGTTGGTTGAATCCAAGTCTCTGATTGTCTCAAAGTTATTGCTTTGATCAAATGAGCCGTTTCCGAATTTAAGATATGGGCGGAATACAAATGACGTTGACTCTGACGGAGTGTATTCGATCTCGCTGTTGAAGTTGTGACCGCTTGTAACAGTATTCTCTTTTCCCGCCTCATTATTATAAAGACTACTTGTATCTGAAATCATAGTAGTCGTATTTTTTGTCTCCTCTACATTATTGTTAGACGTTGAATACATGTAACTTGCATTAATATTCCACTTCTTGTCTTCAGTCACTGTGTTGATATTTGTACCTATCATTTTTGAAGCAGTCACACCGCTGCCAAAGAAAGACATGCCTCTCATTCCGCCGTCACCACCCATGCCGCCGTTATTTCTCATGGCGGACATCATGGAACCTGCCATATCAAAGAATCCTCTGTTGTTTGTATTATTGGTGCTGGCCACCAAACTTATTTGAGTTTTCTTTGTAAACTTGCCAACCATTGCGGTCCCCTCATATCTCTTATCGCTGCCATAACCTCCGCCCAAAGTTCCAAACCATCCGTTCATCATACCCTGCTTAAGACTCAAATCCAAAACCGTCTCTTCATCTCCGTCATCAATTCCGGTAAACTTTGCCTCATCAGATTTTTTCTGCACAACTTTTACTCTCTCCACAATTTTTGCCGGCAAATTTTGTGTTGCAATCTGCGGATCATTCATAAAGAAAGTCTTGCCGTCAATCATAATTTTTGAGATGGTCTTTCCGTTTGCAGTAATACTTCCATCTGATCCAACCTCAACGCCGGGCAATTTTTTCAACAGCTCAACAAGCATATCCGTCTCATTTGTCTTAAATGAATTTGCATTATACTCTATTGTATCTTTCTTTACAGTCATTTGATTGCCTGCCGCTGTAACCACTATAGTATTCAGCTGATTATGCCCATTAAGATAAATGGTGCCAATATCGTTGGTTCCCTTGTGGACATCAAAAGTATGACGGTATTCCCTATAACCCACACACTCCACAAGGACATTAGCTCTTCCTATTGGAGCGCTCTTGATAATTGCTACACCGGTGCTGTCGCTGAGTGCATACCTCTTTGCAACCGTCTCCCCAATATACTTGATGGACATTGTGGCAAACTCAACGGGAGCTTTTGATGCGCTATCCAACACTCTTATTTTCAACACGTTTTGAGCATATCCTTTAGACAAAGAACCCGCTACAAAAAGCAAAGCAAGAGCAAAAAACAGTAGTGATTTTCTAACCATAAATTTAATTTTAGTATTTGTCCCACGTGCTGCACAAAAAACTTAACAACACGGCTATTTGACGTACAAAGATGCAGAAAGTTAAATTGAAGAGTACTTATTTTTGGGGTTTGCCGACAAACTAACTTTTTTTACCGACCTATTTTTTATTCCCGACAGATTTTACTCTCTTCTCCTTGCCGCCATTTATACTCTCAATTGTCCTGCCAGGATTTGCGCTGACAAAGGCCTCCCATCCACCCTTGCCTTTATGACCGGAACTTTTAACATTACCAAGTCCCATCTTGCCCATTCTCATGCTTAAAGCAGAGCCTTTCTGATTAACATTAACAGTGTAAATCCCTGATTTTGACATAGCTATATTGGCATCTTCCCGTGCGGCCGCTGCAACAAGACTGTGTTCTTCATAATAGTGACACAACGCAATTGCCAGAGCATCAGTGGCATCCAAATATTTTAAAGTGCACTTAAAATTCAAAATTCTCTGTACCATACTGGAAACCTGTTCCTTGGAAGCAGAACCTTTTCCGGTAACTGCAAGCTTTACACTGCGAGGCTGATACTCAAAAATTGGAATATCCTTAAGCAGTCCGGCAGAAATTGCGGCCCCCTGCGCTCTTCCAAGCTTAAGCATAACTTGTGGATTCTTGCCATAAAAAGGTCCTTCAATTGCCATTAAATCAGGCTTATACTTTCTGATAATTCTGGACACGTCTGCAATAATCCTCTTAAGAACAAGAAAATGACTCCCTTCTTTTGTAAGATTAACTATTCCCAAATCAACCAGCTGTGGCTTGCCCGCACAGATACGAACAACCCCGAAACCAAGAATCCTGGTTCCGGGGTCAATTCCCAATATAACTTTCTCGTTTTCCATCTGCGGAGCAAATATAACTTTTATATTATCTGTCGCGACAGAAATTTTCTAGCCTATGATATCAAAACCGGTAAATTCCTGCAATACCTTAGGTATCTTAATTTTGCCGTCAGGAGTCTGATTATTCTCAATCAAAGCCGCAAGAATTCTTGGCAATGCAAGGGAGCTGCCGTTTAAAGTGTGAGCCAGCTTTATTTTGCCGTCATCATCTTTAAATCTAAGCTTCATTCTGTTTGCCTGATAAGTTTCAAAGTTGGATACGGAACTTACCTCCAGCCATCTCTTCTGAGCGGCGCTGAAAACCTCAAAGTCATAGGTAATTGCAGAGGTAAAGCTCATATCTCCGCCGCACAATCTTACAATTCTGTAAGGCAGCTCAAGCTCCTGCACAAGTTTCTCCACATGTTCAACCATTCCATCCAAAGCCTTATAAGAAACATCTGGCAATGAAAGCTGCACTATCTCAACCTTATCAAACTGATGAAGTCTGTTAAGTCCTCGCACATCTTTTCCGTAAGAACCGGCCTCTCTTCTAAAGCACTGAGTATAAGCAGTCATCTTGATTGGAAAATCTTTCTTTGCAACTATGCAATCGCGATAGATATTTGTTACCGGAACTTCTGCTGTGGGAATCATGTAGAACTTGTCCAACCCCACATAATACATCTGCTCGCTCTTGTCCGGAAGCTGACCGGTGGCAAACGCAGATGCCTCATTTACAACCAATGGCGGCTGAACCTCCGTATATCCGTCTTTTGTATTTCTGTCCAGGAAGAAAGAAATCAAAGCTCTCTGAATCTTAGAACCTTTCCCAATGTAAACGGGGAAACCTGCTCCCGTTAATTTAACTCCTAGATCAAAATCTATGATATTCAGACTCTTTGCAAGTTCCCAATGTGGTTTTGCATCTGCTGGAAGTTCAGGAATTTTACCTCCCATTTTTACAACAACATTGTCATTTGCATCTTTTCCTGCAGGAACATCCTTGCAAGGAAGATTTGGAAGAAGCACCAGCTGGTCAAGCTGCTGTTTATTAAGATCATCCAGATTTTTCTGAAGCTCTTCTGAATGCGCCTTCAACTGTGCAACCTCTTGCTTTGCCTTCTCTGCATCATCCTTTTTACCCTCTTTCACAAAACCTCCAATTGTCTTGGCAGCAGCATTTTGCTTTGCAAGATTAGCATCCAGTTCCGTTTGGGTTGCACGTCTCTGCTCATCAATTTTAAGAATGCTGTTAACAATCTCCTTTGCGTCAAAATTTTTAACAGCAAGACGTTCAATCACAAAGCCCGGCTGTTCTCGCAATAATTTTAGTGTAAGCATATTATGTAATTTTAAAATTTCTTTAAAACTGACGACAGTTCTGTCGTGATAAAATAAAAAGCGCCCCCTGCTGCAAAGAACAAAGGACGCTTTAAAGTGCTAAGCGGTTATCCTTTAGCTCTTTGCTTGAGCTTTAGGCACCACGGACACGTATGACTTACCCTCCCTTTTAACTGTAAAGGTTACTACTCCGTCAACCAATGCGTAAAGAGTGTGATCTTTACCCATTCCGACGTTGTCGCCAGGATAATGTACGGTTCCTCTTTGACGAACCAATATGTTTCCGGCTTTGCAATCCTCTCCGCCGAATATCTTAAGACCTAGTCTTTTACTTTGTGATTCACGGCCGTTCTTTGAACTACCTACACCTTTCTTGTGTGCCATAACTAATTCTCCTTAAGCTATTGATTCAATTTCCAGTCTGGTTAAATACTGACGGTGACCATTTTTCTTGTCAAAACCCTTGTGAGCAATCTTCTTGAAAACAATTACTTTGTTGCCTTTCAAATGCTCTAGAACTTTGGCCTTTACGGAAGCGCCCTTAACGTACGGAGTCCCGACTGTAACGGCTCCGTCATTGTCTTCTAGCAGTACTTTATCAAAAGAAACGGAAGCGCCAACCTCATCTTTAAGACGGTTAACATAAATCTTTTTGCCCGCTTCTACTTTAAACTGCTGTCCTGCAATATCTACAATTGCGTACATAAAACTTTGTTTTAATGTTTTTGACAGTAAGCGGCCGGAATAACCGGCTCTTATTCTTTAGCTCATCTGTCTTCTAAAAATTGGACAGCAAAAGTAATATTTTAAACGTGAAACACAAAATTATTTTTTATTTTTGTACTGCATCACGACAGATGCTCACACAATTAGACTGTCGGGAGCATAAAAAATATTGTTATGAATGGCATTTCACCTTTTGAGTATAACAGACTTGTCACGGGAGGTAATTTTATTGGCAGGGCAAAAGAAGTTTCAAAACTGACAGAAGTAGTTCAGAGCGGCAAAAACGCTCTGCTATATGGGCCTCCAAAAATCGGAAAAAGGTCAATTGTCTATAATGCGCTTCTTGAACTGGAGCGGATTCCGTATGATTTCACAATATGCCGCGTAGATTTTTTCAACATCCGCAGCATTGACGATATGGCAATCAAATTTACCAATGAACTGCTCTCTGTTTTTTGTCCTACGTCATCTGAGCGTGAGGAAATTGCAATGCAGATGCTTCCCGGCGTAAATCTGAAAGGTTCAAAAGAGCCACTGTCAGACAAGCAGTTACAGCATATATTTACGCTGCCGGAAAAAATGGCGCAAAAATTCAATGTGCGACTGATAATGTATTTGAAACAATTCCAGGATATTACATTGTTTGAAAGACCTGCAAGAGTTTTCCAGCTTTTGGAAAAGTGTATGGCAAAACATAAGATGTCCTCCTACGTTATACTGGGAGACAAGCGTAATGCAATGGATGAGATTTTTGTAAAGCGCGGTTACTTTCGCAATCTTGTAATTGACATACCTATTCCTCAAATTAGTAAAAGAGTTTTCTGCGATTATATCTGCAACAGTTTTGCAAAGGGAGGAAAGAGAGCGGAAATAAAACAGGCCGGGACAATTTACGATTATGTAGAGGGAGACCCTTGGTACACTCAGCACCTTGCAGAAATTTGTTTCTTGCTTACAAAGGACATCTTGGATCAAAAGACCGTAGAGCTTGGTTTTGAGAATCTTATAAACATGCATGAGTATGAGCTGCACAATACCGTTTACAGTTTGAGCAGACATCAAATCCAAATGATAAAGGCAATTCTTGACGGAGTTACAAAATTTAGCAAGAGCGAGATTTTAAACAAATACGGTTTAAATTCATCCGCAAATGTTAATCACTTAAAAGAGGCGCTTACAAAAAAAGAGATTGTGACTTTTGTAAAAAAAGGTGCCGTTGAATTTAACGATGCGCTCCTAAAGACGTGGTTGAAAGATTATTTCTTTGCTAAATAAATTTGTATGAAAAATTTAGTTGTCCTTAGCGGAGCGGGAATGAGTGCGGAGAGTGGAATCAGTACATTTAGAGACAGCAATGGTCTTTGGGAAAACTATCATGTTGAAGATGTTGCATCAATTGAGGGATGGTACAGAAATAAGAATCTGATATTAGATTTTTATAATGCGCGCCGTCACGAGTTAGAAAAAGCGCAGCCAAATGAGGGACATATTTACGTTGCAAAATTACAGGAAAGATACAATGTAACTGTTGTAACTCAGAACATAGATAACTTGCATGAAAGAGCGGGCAGTAAAAAAGTGATTCACCTGCATGGAGAACTTACAAAAGCGCGCGGAGAAAATCAAGATTATTATCTTGCATATAATATTGGATATAAGGATATTAACATAGGAGACAGAACTTCCGGCGGAGATCAGTTGCGTCCGCACATTGTTTGGTTTGGAGAAGCTGTCCCGGAACTTACACGCGCAGCCTTGGAAGTCGAAAAAGCGGACCTAATGATTATCATAGGAACATCTTTGGTTGTCTATCCGGCCGCAGGCCTTGTCAATTACACAAAGCCAGATTGCAAGATCTATCTTGTTGATCCAAAGCCAGTTTCCACCAGCGCCCATGTAGAGCAAATCATGAAAAAAGCCTCAGATGGCATGAAAGACCTTTGGGGAAGCCTAAAGGGATAAATCCGCAATCGCGGCTGATAATTGCAATTATTATTATCTTCAAAAGCAGAATTTCTATCGAGATGAAAAAAAATCCAATCATTTTGGCGGTGTTGCTGATATGCATAAATGTGCTGATAGCGGCAAGCATGCAAACCGCATTTGCACAGAACGTTAATGAAACAGTTGGAGCGCATGTTAAGAACGGATCATGCACAGGCGCTGTAATTCCGGCAAAAAAAGACGGCACCCTTAAGTTTGCAGTTATGTCAGATGTTCACATCTCCATTGGCACACCAAGCGTAGAGGGAACTGCCGCGTGTGTGGAAGACATTAATAAAAATACTGATATCCAATTTGTTATAATATCAGGTG